>JBEKTA010000028.1:0-11751 GCA_049516515.1 Methanoregula sp.
TTCTCTGACGGGTCTGCTTTTACCGGTGAGAGTGAACCGATCAGGAAAGAGACTGCCGACAAGGTCCTCAAAGGAAGTTTCGTCACGGCCGGGAAAGGCCGGATGATCGCCGGGGCGGTCGGCGATGCAGCAGAAATGGGCGTGATCGCCGCAACGCTCGGGATCGATCATGCGACAAAGACGCCGCTTGAAGAAAAACTCGAAATCCTTGCCGGGCTCATCTCGAAATTCGGGTACGCGATGGCAATCCTCATCTGCAGTACGCTCGTTATCCGGGGCATCCTTGTCGGCGACCTGACAGGATTTAACCTCGTTACCGCAAACCACCTGCTCCGGTACTTCATGCTCGCGGTCGTGATTGTCGTGGCCGCCGTGCCCGAAGGACTCCCGATGAGCGTTGCACTCTCGCTCTCCCTTGCGATGCGCAAGATGACCCGGGCAAACTGTCTTGTCCGGCGCCTCATCGCGTGCGAGACCATCGGATCAGCGACCTCGGTCTGCACCGACAAGACCGGGACACTCACGAAAAACCAGATGGAAGTAGCCGAAGCCTCCGTTACAGCCCCTGCAGGGCCGGGCCTGGTCCCAAAAACCCCTGCGGAATGGATCACGCTGAACGCGGCAGTCAACGGTACCGCTTACCTCGAAGAGCGGGAGAACGGAAGGGCGACCGTGATCGGGAACTCGACCGAGGGGGCGCTCCTCCGGTGGCTGCGGGCGCATGCGATCGATTACCGGAATCTGCGGGAAGATATCCCGGCTGCCCGGCAGTACCTCTTCGACGGGAAGCGCAAGCGGATGTCGACCGTGGTGGACTTAAACGGACACAAATTTCTGCTTGCCAAAGGAGCGCCGGAGATCCTGTCCGGCCTCTGCATCACGACCCCCGATCTCTCTGGAGTAGGCGTGCTTGCTTCCCGCGAGATGCGGACACTCGCGTTTGCCCACCGGGAAATTACCGGGGATGACGAGACCGAGACCGGGCTTACCTGGGATGGCTACGTCGGCATCCGCGATCCCCTGCGGGACGATATCGCAGCGTCCGTGGCCCGCTGCCAGCGTGCCGGCATCAGGGTGCGGATGGTTACCGGGGACAACCCGGTAACCGCACAGGCAATCGCCCGGGAGGCCGGGATCCTGCAAGGCGGTACGATCATGACAGGAAAAGAGTTCCGGGCGCTTTTAGCCGGAGAGCAGGTTGCAGCCGCAAAAACTCTTGACGTGATGGCCCGGGCCGAACCCCTGGACAAGCTCCTTCTCGTGCAGGCACTCCAGAAGACCGGTGCGGTCGTCGCCGTGACCGGCGACGGGACAAACGATGCCCCGGCGCTCAGGCACGCGGACGTGGGGCTTGCAATGGGTATCGCCGGTACCGAAGTGGCACGGGAGGCAAGCGACCTCATCCTTCTCGATGACTCCTTTGCCTCGATAACAAGTGCCGTCTGGTGGGGCAGGTCGCTGTACGAGAATATCCAGCGCTTCCTCGTCTTCCAGCTCACGATTAACTTCAGTGCCTGTATCCTTGTGTTCATCGCACCGCTCCTCGGTTACCCGGAGCCATTTACCATCATTGAGATCCTCTGGATCAATATCATCATGGACACGCTCGCCGCGTTTGCGCTCTGCTCGGAAGCGCCGCATCCCGGGCTGCTCGACCGGACGCCGGTCCCGCGTGACGCCCGCATCATCACGCCGTTTATGTGGGTTGCAATCGCAATAACCGGCACCTTCCTCATCATTGGCGGTCTCCTTCAGCTCGGCACCGGGTTCCTTGGCGGCGAGACTGAGGCAGAGATCGGCACGATCTTCTTTGCGGCGTTCATCATTGCCGCCGTGACAAACGGCTTCAACTGCCGGGCAATGGACGGGAAGATGCCGCAGTTTTTCAAGGGCAACCCGACGTTCTTTTTAGTCATGGGCGGGATCGTGATTGTCCAGATCCTCATCATCCAGTTCGGTGGCGAGGTTTTCGGCACAGTGCCACTGACCGCCACAGAATGGGTGACAATTGCGTTGGCAGCGGCGGTACCGGTGCTTGTCATCGGGTTTTTGATCCGGCATGCATTTGGCTGGTATCGTGCGGCAAAAAAATCCCCGAGAGGAGCATAACCGGCAGGACATTTTTGGTTTTTTAAAAAACGGCACACACCGGAAAAAATACCATTCCATCCTGCCAGTACTGTATATACTGGATTGGACAGTATGGTATACGTGAGGATCCGGCCGGCTTTTGAGTGAATAAACGCTCATGACCGGTTCCGGGTGCGAGGAGGTAAGATATGGAGAAGATCCAGATGCCAAATCAGGCTCCTGCAGCGCCGATGCCCGTCGTGATCGCCGGCACGCTCGTAAAGGGAAAGGAGAACTACCTTACGATCGGCGCATATGGCGTCATGTCCATACAGCCACCACTTGTCTATATCTCATCCATGAAGGCCCACTTTACCAATGCCGGGATAAAAGAGACCGGGTACTTCAGCATCAACGTGCCACCGGCAGCGCTCATAAAAGAGACCGACTACTGCGGGCTCGTCTCGGGACGCGATACCGATAAGTCCGCGGTCTTTTCCGGGTTCTACGGCAAAGAAAAACACGCCCCGATGATCCGTGAGTGCCCGGTAAATGCCGTCTGCAAAGTGGTCAAGACCGTGGAACTGCCCAACAACGAGGTCTTCATCGGAGAAGTTGTCGAATATTACGTGGACACGCCCTGCCTTACGGACAACATTCCCGATCCAAAGAAGATCGACCCGCTCCTCTTGGCCGGTCGCTCGTACCGGAAACTGGGGGGCGTCGCCGGCGCGGCATTCTCTGCGGGAAAAACCCTCATGAAAAAATCCTGATCTTTTTTTTAGCCGGCTGAGTGGTCAATAGTATTCCCGCATTGATATCATGAAGGCGCAGGAGGGAGGGGATGCCCGATCTGCTTCTGCTTTAATTTACCGTTTTTTTACAAAATAATTATTGTCAAAGATCAGATTTGAACAAAACGGATGTAAAAAAACCAACAAAAAGCATTGTGAAAACCGGGGGAGGGCCACCCGCCGCGAGCGCCCCTCCGGGGCACGGCGGGGCAAGGGAGTTTTATTCCCCGTTTGATTTTTCAGATTCTTATTCGTCACTGATCCGCCGCGGGGGCGTCCCTTCGGGGTCGGCGGCACTCATCATAACATCGGGAATGAAGTAACAATCCTCTCTTCATGATGCCTGATGGTGAACCGCTGAAAGGGAATTAATAAAAAAAAGAGTGGGGCCTTATGGTGCCGGAGCCGCCGATAATGCTTTTTTTGCCGCAAACGAAGTCACGATGGCAGCAATACCGATAACGATGGCGAAGATGCCGGCAATAAATGGCAGGAGCGCGGCCGAGATCAGGGGGAATGCAAGCAGCAGGAGCCCAAAGACGAGACTGATGATCCCGAGGATGCCGTTTCCTGCATCCTTCTGCGAATATGCATGGTACAGGTGGACACCGCCCGTGATGCACGCCCAGACGCCGATGAGGATGATCACAAACGTCAGGAGTAAGAATGTGCTGTACAGCGGGTAGGCAAGGATGATGATACCCGCGATAAGGTTTAAGATCGCAAAGAGGATCTTCCAGCCCATGTTCGTCCGGTCAATGGCGAGGCTGGCAAGGGAGAAGAGACCCCCCACGAACCAGTACGCGCCAAGGAACGTGATAAAGATAATGGTCGTTATGCCGGGTGAGGCAAGGAACATGATCCCGAGAATCAGGGCAAGGAGCCCCCACAGGAGGAGGATCCACCAGGGAAAGAGCCCGGGAGCACAGCACCCGCATGAGCACCCGCACGGTTCCGTAGTTGCAGTTGTTTCTGTCATAGTATACCTCAGGAATTATACCAGAACTCTGCCGTGACCATATTTGAACGCTCGCTTTTTAGTGCGGATGCAGGCGGGCGGGAGATTGCCGTTTCGGGATTGTCCCGGAGGTACCAGCCGTATTATGCACACTCCGGCATCCCGAGGATCGTGCGGATCCGCTGCTGCGTCTCCTTTGGCGTCCCGGTCGTATTGAGCAGGTAGCAGTCTGTCCGGTCGATGAGGTCGCCGATATACCGTTCCCGGAGCGCACTTTTTCGGGAATCTTTTACCAGCAGGTGCGGGTTGAAGTACCCGTTTCCGGTAAAGAGGTCGAGCGCCTCGCGCTTCTCAAGCGGTTTTATTATCTGCGGGTCGGTAGCATCCCGCTTGAGGATAATAATCGTGTTCAAGGTGGTCAGCGGCAGCAGCCGCCCTTTGCCCACGACCCACCGGATGTCTGCCACCGCACGCCCGTCCGCATCGTACTCGTCTGCTGCCACAAGGCCGCCGAACTCTTTCCAGATAGCGGAGAGGTCCTGCCGGATGTAAAAATTCCGTTCCGAGCCGTAGGCAAGGATCTCGGGGCCGAAGACCCGGGCAAAGAACCAGTCGTCAGAAATGATCCGGCCGTGCGGGTCGCGGAGGAGACCATAGGTCTGCGTGGTCTTGCCGGCACCCGATGTCCCGACCATGGCAAGGCCCTTTCCCCCGACATCCACGCAGGCGCCGTGCACCGAGCCAATGCCGTGCTCGTCTTCAAGGATGTCGCCGCACAGGCCGAGCGCGATCGATTTGATCCAGCCGTAGTACGAGAAGTTGAAGAGAAACGCGGTCTTTGAATACGGGTCGAACTGCACCGTGTTCTCACCACAGGATGGATCCTTAAAGACATAGAGCCGGCCGTGCGACCGGATGTTCTGGGACATCGGGGAGAAGTTCTCCTGCCAGGTTTCAAGGAGCGTCCGGTCATCGGACAGGAGCTTGATGCAGCAGCCGAAGATCTCGGATTTGATCTCGTACTTAACCCGGGGGGCAAAGCGCTCTACCTGCTGTTCCTTTTCTTCAGGTGAGATCAGGGTAATGGTGTACGGCATAATCCGGCCTCGTAAAAGATAATGTACTCTTGTGATATTCGGGTGCGCCAAGATAAGGATGTTTTTGGTCTTGAATCTGCATGGTTGGCATACAGGACCCATCACATTGGCGGCGGGTTTAGATTTTTTTTCGCGTTTAATATCGATCACCAGCAACGGACAGTAACAAAATCTCTCTGTTGATGGATCCGTTGCGAAAACTTTTACCGGGACGGGAATTTCGAATTGTGAATCTCGAAAATTATGACATGGGCCGATCCCGGTTGTCCCTGTGTATAACGCCAGAAAAACGCCCGCAAAATCGTCCGATTGTAACCCCACGAAATCAGACGATTTTTATCCCCCCATTCTCAAAAATACGCCCAAATTGAGCCCCATATAATGCCCTTTGCAGGGCCGTATTCGCGTTCTGGCGGCCACTGTTTTCATCAACAATCGAAAACCCCACCGGGCCTGAAAAACGGCCTCAAAACGCGTTTATATGAACGTTTTATTTTGTCCGTTTTCAAAAATACGGCCGATTTAAGGTTATTTTGAAACGGAGCCCGATACGGGCTTCTTTTGGGTCGGTCGGAATGCAATCGGAGGCTTAAATGAGCCCTGATTGGGGTCGGGTCACGAAAGGAGTGAAGAGCAAAAAAGCAGGAAATGACGGGATTTTAGGAGCAGGGGGGATAGTTTTTGGGAAGAATATGTTAATTCCGCAGAAAATTTTTGCAAAATCCAGCGGATTGATCATAAAAGAAAAAATTTCGCGGCTCAATGAAAAAAATTCTTTGAGCGTTTTAACCTTCTCGGCCAAGTAGCTGATCGCAAGCAGTTTCTATCGGGTATCCTCATTCATCTGTGTTTTCTCTTGGCCGGATGAGCCATTAAGATATTTATGATGGATTCCTGCTCCCGGAAAAACCGGAAGTGGGAGAAGGGGGGTAGGGGGTACCCCCACCCACCCTTGACCTGATGGTGGGGATCACCCCCTCACCATTATTTTTTTAAGGAGGGGGCAACCCCCCTCCGCTTGTGTCCGCAAAGGTGGGGGTACCCCCCCCATTATGATTATGCAGTCAACGAACCCACCAGAATTAATCAGAAACCGGACGGGAAATCCAGACGATTTGTGTATCTTTTTTGCAGGGGGATCTCAAACGAGGCCATACGCGCAAAACGCCTCGTCGGGTTTTGCGCTACGCACTTACCGGTATTGTGCTGATCAAGTCCCTCGCCCAGCGAGGGCCCGACGAGGCGCCCGAGCGACCCCGAAGGGGTGGGATAAGTCGCAGGTCGTCGTGAGACAAGCAGAAACATTTTCTTAAATTTTGGGCAACTTGTCGGACTCTCTGGATGATGGAACACCACTCCCGGTGTTCTCATCCACCAGCTGCTTAATGAAGACCCGCTAGATCAAGCCGAGTTCTTAAGCGGGTACACTAAAAAGTTATATGCCAAGAAATTGATGACAAAATAAGATGTCTCCCGATAATTATGATTATTTTTTGAATCTGTTAGGGGAACTTAGGAATATAGGGAAGACATCCTATAATGAGGAATTTAACTTTTTATGGAATTTGTTGGACAATTATAAAAAAAATGAAACCTGTCCCTCAATGAGAGATGTGACATTTTTTGGAGCATATTAGATTATTACAATGCAGATAAGGTTCACCCTAAAAAATTCGATCTGTAAAAGTTTGCCGACGGATTATTCAAGCACACCATGAAATGATGAAAGATGATCCTGAACATCTGACTTCTTTGTTTTTAATAAAATTGACAGGTTGTAATTGTTCAAGAGAGAAAAAGTAATTGAACCCACACCGGGACTTGACAAATAGACTATTTTTGTTATATCAGTGAAGGTTTTCAAAATAGAGCATTACACCATCAGAATAGGAATGCTGCTATGGGGATTTGAACCCCAGTCGCGGGCGTGAAAGGCCCGCATGATTGGCCGGTCTACACTATAGCAGCGTGTTGCTCTAACTAGTTTTACTCTGCCTGATAAATAGGTTATGGAATCAGGCACAGGAGAGCGCCGGGATTTTTCCCTGTCACCGTTTAAAAAAAATATTATCTCTTCCTTACACCGGTCTTCTTTGCGGCAGACTTCTTTGCCGCCGGCTTTGGTGCAGCACTCGTCTTTACTGCCAGCTTTGCCGCACCGGCTTTTGCTTTTGTATAGACGGGATATCCCTCGTGTTCGGTCACGGTATGGAACGCTGCAATCAGCTGCCGGGTGATCGGGCCGGGTTTTCCTGTGCCGATGACCCTGCCGTCGACCCACGTGATCGGGGCGACCTCGGCTGCCGTGCCGGTGCAGATCAGTTCGTCCGCGGTGTAGAGATCGAAGTATCCGAGGTTCTGCTCCCGGAAGGTGATCCCGAGCGACTCTGCGATCTCTTTTACGACCATACGGGTGATGCCCCGGAGATTGTTGAGCGTGTGCGGGGTGATGATCTCGCCGTTCTTGACGATGTACAGGTTGTCGCCCGAACCCTCGGCCACGTACCCGTTCGTGTCAAAGAAGATCGCTTCGTCCCCTCCCTTGTAGTTCGCCTCGATCTTCGCGAGGATATTGTTGAGGTAGTTAAGACTCTTCACGTTGGGCGGGAGCGACTCGGCGGCATTTCTCCGCACCGAAACCGTGATTGCCTTGAGGCCCTTCTCGTACAGGTCGCCGTACATCGCGCCCCAGGTCACGGCTATGATGATCACCGATGCTTTCTCGCACTTGCGGGGGTCTAGGCCGAGATCGCCAACGCCCCGGGTGATGATCGGCCGGATGTAGGCATCCTTGAGTTTGTTCCGGCGCAGCGTCTCGCAGATCGCCTCGGTCATCGCTTCTTTTGAGATCGGCGGCTGGATATCGACCGTCTTTGCCGAATCGTAGAGCCGGTCGATGTGTTCCTTGAGCCGGAAGACCCTGCCATTGTAAGCGCGGATCCCCTCAAAGACGCCGTCGCCGTATAAAAGACCGTGATCGAACACGGAGACCTTTGCGAGGCCTTCGGGCACATATTTCCCGTCAATGTAAATGATCATAAACTCTTATGGGGTGTGGATTGTCTTGTAGTTTATTCTTTGATCCGGTGCGGGTGATGCGGAAAACACTCGGGAAAACCATCCCTCCATAATGAGAAGATTGTTACTGCACCCCGTAAGTACGATGAGTGCCGCCGCCCCCGACGGGGCGCCCCCGCGGCGGATCAATAACTAAAATTAAGAAGAAAAATCAATACAAAAAACTCCCTGCCCCGCCGTGCCTCATAGAGGCCTTCATGGCGGGGAGCCCTCATATTTTTTCACTGGTTTCATGTTTATCAGGAGGCATTATGGGATTCAGTCTGTTTTCAAAAAATACACTTCCGACATAACACTCCGCTTCGCACCAGATGAACGAACCCTCACTTCCGGCACCGGCACCCATCGACAAAGTTCCGGAACATCTCCCGGCTCCCCACCGGGTGCAGGTGCGTATAACTCCCGAGCGTGTTCTTTGTTACCGCGCCGTCCAGTTTGTCTTTGATGCCGATGCCCCGCGAGAGTTTGTAGGCAAACTGTGTTGATGGGTCGAGCACCACTTCCGAGTAATGGAACTCGTGCCCCCGAAACCGTGCGGCGCCCATCGGGCAGCAGGCGCTACTCGTCCCCTCAACATAGCTAACCACGCGCCGGGCCGGCATCCGGGTCTCGCCCGGAAATACCCCGCACATCGCGCCGGAGAGTTCTGACTTCCGGCCCTGCCAGCCCTCTTTGAGCACCATCCGGTCGGTGAGGTACATGAGCCCTCCGCACTCCGCATAGACGGGCGTGCCGTTCTTTGATACGTCACGGATCGCTTCCCGCATCCGGTCGTTTGCCTCGAGTTCCGGCACGAAGAGCTCCGGGTAGCCCCCGCCGATGATGTACCCGTCCGCTGCCGGCAGCCGGTCGTGGACGGGGCTGAACTGCACGACACTGGCCTCAAGCGAGGAGAGGACATCGAAGAGATCGGCATAGTAGAAGTTGAACGCTTCATCGTAGGCAACCCCGATGCGCATATCTGATTCCGGTGCAGGGTCAAGCGGCGAACTCTTTTGGGACGAGGAGATATCCTTTGCAAGTGCAAGGAGCCGGTCGAGGTCCACATAGTTCCCGATAATGTCCGTGATCGTCCTGATCCGCTCGTCAAAATCCCCCCGGCCCGCACCCTCGCGGTACGGGACAAGGCCGAGGTGGCGCATGGCAAGCTGCATCTCCTCAATCCGGGGGATCGCGCCAATCACCGGCACGCCGCAGTAATACTCGATCGCCCGGGTCGCCTTATCCGTGTGCGAGCCACCCTTGACCTGGTTGAGGATGACACCTGCGATCCGGACATCGGGATCGAATGCCTGGAATCCCTTCACGATCGCAGCGGCACTCCGGGTGATGCTCTGCGCCGATACCACGAGCACGACCGGCAGGTCAAGCGTTTTTGCGATGGCGGCCGTGCTGCCGGTATCGTCGAGCGCCTCGGCCCCTTCATAGAGGCCCCGCACCCCTTCAACAAGCGCAATGTCGGCACCCCGGCACCCGAACGAGAAGATGTCACGGACCTGCCCGTCGCCGAGCGCAAAATTGTCAAGGTTCCGACAGGGCCGGCCCGAGACTGCGGCAAGGTAAGACGGGTCGATATAGTCCATCCCGACCTTGAACGTCTGGACAATTCCCTGTTTTTTTAAGAGCGCTGCAAGGGCAAGCGTGATGCTCGTCTTTCCGCTGCCGGACCGGTCGCCGGTGATAAGGACGGCTTTCATCGTGCGAGACTCCTTATTACCGCGCCAAACTCGCTCTCCACGATATCCCGCACGCCCAGCGTTTTTGGGTGGAGATCGATCTCGACGAGCACATGCTGGTGCCCGATCGCATGGAGCGGCGCGACCTGCCGGGGGCCGTTTGTCACCGAGAAGCACTCGATACCGTTTGTATATTCCGGTGGGATCGCATGCGGGACGCCAACGATGAGAGCAAACTGCGGTGCAAATTCCCTGATACGGGCGCCGAGCGCATCGCCGTTTGCCCCGTACTCGTCCAGCGCCCCGATCACTTCGAGAGGTACGCCGCGCTTTGTCATCTCGTCCCGGATCCTCTGGGCATCCGCCCGCACCTTGGGCAGGCCCCGGTTATCGACGTTTGCGATGTACGTAATATTCGTACCGGGGCAGGCATCGTGGAGTGCGATCAGTTCGTCGGCAAACATGTACGCGGTCTCCTTTTTTGCGTTTAAGATCGCGACGCCCTTTGCCCCGCTCTTTGCGCATTCGATGAGACGCTGTGCGGCGACATGCTTTAAGTCGCCCCGCGAGGGTTCGATGTATGCCTGCGACGCGGCGCCCCGGATTTTCTCGACCTCGTTTGCTTTCTCCATGAGCCGGTGCTGGCGGACGAGCTCGTCTTCGGCAATCCACCCGGCCTCCTTTGCCGCGTCAAGGGTCGCAAGCACCCCGGCAATATTTTCCGGGAAGCCCGCGTGAATGTCGACGGCGATCGTCGGTGTCGTGATGCCGGCACTGTCAATGGCGGACGCGAGGTCCTCACCGATGATCATCGAGACGCAGGTGCCAATCACAGCCATCTTCTTTGGGGCAAAATGGTCTTCGGCGTACCGCAGCACTTCTTCGAGCGGCTTCTGGCCGCCAAAGATAAACTCGTTATCCGCGAGAGCCGTCGTGAGCACCCGCATCCCGTCCTCTTCGAGGAGCCGGGCGTGCTTGAACGAACAACCCGAGGGACCATGCAGGATCGCGACATCCACTTCGAGGTCGCGTGCGGTATAGAGTGCGGCCACAATCGAGCTCGGACGGGGGTGCATAAATCGTGCTGCTGGCTTCATTTTTTTATCTCCAGGTCTTGACCGCAAGCACAATGGCGCCGGTCGTTGTTCTTTCCAGAGCGCCGCGCTCGGCCTCTTCAAGGGTCGGAAAGACCGCGTCGATTTTCCATGCGGCAGAAGACATCTCTCCCTCATGTGCAGGGGGGTCGCCCACCCAGATGACCATGCGGGGCCGGATCGTCCAGATTGCGGACATGATCTGGTCTTCCGGGAACCCTTCGCAGACGGCACCGTCGCCTTTGACCGTGCCAATCACCAGCGTGATGCCGGGAGATCCTGCACAGGCACGGGCGTACCGGGCGGCTTCGATGGTTGTTTCAACCGTTGTACCGCTGTTTGCATTGTCGATCACAAGAATGTTGTTGTGTTTTCTTACCGACATGCGTCCCGCCACACCGGAAAATGTGGAAAGCGGGGCGGGATCGTACCCGAGCATCACCGCAGCCGTGCCGGCAAGGGTAAGAGGGACCCGGTACCCGGGCAGGGCAAGCAGGGAGCTCGTGAACGCTGCGATACTGCCGCCGAGGGTAATCGTGCAGGTGGTGCCGGAGACCCGGGCGACATCGTCCAGCTGCACGGCATCTGCATGTGCCACGGCCGGGATACCGGGAGCGAGCAGAAGGCGCCGGCTTTTTTGTGCGGATGCCATCTTTTCTCCAAGCGCACTTTTTTTCCCGGCAGCGCACCGGTAATCGGAAGAAGACGTGATAATGGCAAGGTCGCCGGCGCCGGTCACCCCGAGCGACTCTTCAACGACAAGCCAACCGTGAAGGGATGTCGCCTTGTCTGCGGCCGCAAGCACCGAGGCCGAGGTAATGCTTTTTTTAAAGAGCAGGGTTCGCCCGGGCATCGCATACGTCCCGGTCGACGTGTGCAGGACACCGGGCCCGGGCAGCAGGCACGCAAGTGCATGCGCCGTTGTCGTCTTTCCCTGCGCCCCGGTGATCTCAATCATCGGGTGGGGCAGACGGCAGTCAAGCA
>JBEKTA010000029.1:0-11598 GCA_049516515.1 Methanoregula sp.
AGAAAGAGGTGCTGGTCTTTATTCTCGATTACGCGGTAAATACCCTCGGCGCTGCCACCATCTTCCTCGATGAGATCCATTACGTGGCCGACTGGGAAGGGACGCTCAAGCGCTACTACGACCAGAAAAACCTCAAGTTCATCGTCTCCGGGTCGGAATCGCTGGAGATCTCGAAAGCGAAAGCCACACTTGCCGGGCGGCTGGTCACATTCCCGTTAAATCCCCTCACATTCCGCGAATACCTTGCGATGAAAGGGCGGATCATCGAACCGGCGGGTGCGGCTCTTGACGATTTCGCCGCAACAAACCGGCTGTACCTCACGTGCATCACCGAGAAAGAGTATTTTGAACACGAATTTTTGGAATATCTCTACAAAGGCGCATTCCCCGAGCTCGTGAACGAAGAGGACAGCACCGTGATCCGGAAATATATCCATGATCTTGTCGTAAAAAAGATCATCTACCAGGATATCCCGGCAATATTCGATGTCAGGCGGCGCGACATCCTCCACGAAATGTTCCGGTACACCTGCGAGACCTCATCGAACCTTTTCGATATCCAGAACCTGTCCCGGATCTTTTCTGTCCATTACGAGACCGTGACAAGTTACCTCTTCTACCTCAGGATGGCATTCCTCGTCAGGGTCGCGGAGTCCTACACCGGCAGCCCGGCAAAACGGGCGCGGAAGAACAAAAAACTCTACGTCATCCACCCGGCAATTGCCTGCGCAGTCCTCGGCTACGACCGCGCCCAGCTCATCGATGCCGTTCTCGGCCGGTATGTCGAGACGCTCTTTGCCGGGGACTATTTCTGGCGGGATGCAAAAAAACGCGAAGTGGATGTTGTCCGGGAACGAGGGGACACACTGATCCCGATCGAAGTGAAATACCAGAACCGGATCAGCCCGTCCGATGCCGGAAACCTTCTGGCCTTCATGGATGCCCGCCACCTCCCGACCGGCATCATCATCACCCGGAACCTGATGGAAAAGACCGACGTCCGCGGTAAAGAGGTCCTGTATATACCCGCGTGGCTGGCTCTTCTCGCACAAAACCTGTAACCCGGCACTTCCATGCGCTCCCGGAGACACCGGGTATTCCGGCCTCGTTTTGGCCTCCGATCCCCCTCTTTTTCCGGCCGGGAGGCAATAATTCTCCAAAATGAGGTAATAATTCAGGGCCGGAAGGCATTTTTACGTCGTAAAGAGGGAGGTAACAATTAGCAGCATTTGGAACCCTTAAAATTTTTTAAAACGTGCCAGCGGGCGTGGATCGTACAGAACGAAGATATGAGGCTGCAAAGGGTATCCGGAAGATACTCCTTTTCTTCGAGGGTAAATGACAGGGTCCGGGCAGGGAAACAGGAATATCCGGACATACGAAATACCCACGATCCCCCGGACCTTTGCCGGACTTCATTCTCCGTCGGAGAATGGATCCCAGTCCCACTCTGTCGGTGCGTCCAGGATCCGGGAAAGTGCACAAAACGGGTGCAGTTTTACACATTTTTTTTGAATTCGGTCGTATTGTCCCCGGATTGCCGTATTTCCGGGCAAATCGGTTTTTCCTGAAACGCTAATATACGCTTTTGGGAGGCAGATCTCTGCCCGGATCAGACTAGGATACCTGAAAATGAAAAGAAGGGGGGTTTTGGGGGTGTCCCCAAGATGCCGGAATTGTTACTATTTTCACTTTCACGATGCGTGGGGGATGAACCGTTCCGCGAGTGCGACCGGGCTGTGCAGGAAACGAGATCCCCTCAAACAAAAAAGGGAACGATCTCTCGCAATTTCCTTTCGTCATTTCCAGCAGAATCCCAATCCTGATATATCCTAAAAGGGAACGTGACGATCATGATGGATAAACTGCCCTTATCCCGGGTGTACCGTTTCATTGAGCCGGGGCCTGTCGTCCTCGTGACAACGGTACAAAAGAAAGAGCGTCCCAATCTCATGACGATGAGTTATCACATGGTGATGCAGGATGGCGTCCCTCCGCTGATCGGCTGCATGATCGGGCCCTGGGATCACAGTTTTCGGGCGCTCGAAGAGATCGGGGAATGTGTGATCGCTGTCCCCACGGTCGATCTCGCCGCAAAGGTGGTTGAAATCGGCAACTGCTCGGGTGCAGACACCGATAAATTCGAGGCATTCGGCCTGACACCGGTCCCTGCAAAAAAAGTGAAGCCGCCGCTTGTTGCCGAATGTCTTGCCAATTTTGAATGCCGGGTAAAAGACGACAGCCTTGTCGAAAAATACAACATGTTCGTAATGGAAGTGGTCCAGGCATGGGTCGATCCGGATCGCAGGGAACGCCGGCTCATCCATCACCGGGGTGACGGCACTTTTGTCGTTGACGGCCGGATTCTCGACCTCAAGAAAAAAATGGTGAAATGGCCCTCATATATCCAATAAGTGATCGCATCGGTCGGTGTACTATTGGTGAAAAACCTGATCACAACCGCATACAACAGGATGGGTGTCACACGCCGGGATTCGGATTGAAATTCCCTGCATGTTTTTCCTCACATCACTAAAAAAACAAAATGTATAAAAAAATCAGCATGTTTACACAGATTTCGAGATTCCAATCGTCATTGCAACGCCTTCAACATCCCAGTCTTTGACGAGCTGGTGCGACGACCCTGCCAATTCCGTAGCAAGGTGGAGCGAAAGTGCCTTTGCCCGAACCTCTTCCGCAATCCCGGCTTTCCAGCTCCCGCCAACAAGGTCGCAGATCCGTTTGTCCGCAACCGCCACATCGGCCGTGATGAAATCCTCGACCGCAAGATCGAGCTGCCGGCGCATCTCCTGGATCCGGCGGATCACTTCGCGGGCATAGCCTTCCGCTTCGAGATCGGGCGTAAGGGCCACGTCCACGTACACGGTCGCGTCCTCCATGGGGGCGGAGAAGATATCGGCCGGGAGTTTTTCCGAAAACGTCACATGCTCTGCGCCGATTTCGTACTTCGCATCGCCGCTCGCGAGCGTATAGGTCTGCCCGGCACCGGTTGCGGCCCTGATCGCATTGCCGTCCGCGGCTTCGATGAGTCCCTTGATCGTGAAGGAATTCTTCCCGAATCCTTTTCCGAGCGCCTTCATGACCGGCTCCGCGTGCCAGCCGATCCGGTCCCACCGGCCCATCACGACGGTCACCTTGCGGGCGTTTGCCCGGTCCATGCAGATCGCATTGAGCCGGGCGACCGCGTCCTTTACCTCGGGCTTCGCGGTCACGATCACGACTTCATCGACCGGCCAGCGGAGTTTCCGTTTTCCTGCCTGCCGGGCGTTCTGTACTGCGTCGTCAAATGAGCGGGCGAGTTCCATCGCGTGCTCCAGCTCCGCGTTTGTGAGCGCATCGTCGCACACCTGCCAGTCGAGCATGTGGACGCTTTCGGGATCGTTCCTGCACCGGAGGTTGCCGTAGATCTCCTCGGTGATGTGCGGGCAGAAGGGGGCCATGAGATCGATGAGCCGGCGCATCACGTAGTAGATCGTCTCGTAGGCAAACACCTTCTGCTCGGACTCGCCTTCCAGCCACATCCGGGGCCGGACGAGCTGGACGTACCAGCGCGAGAGGTCTTCGAGAATGAAGGTGATCAGTTCCCGGGTCGCCCGGTGGAGCTGGCACTCCTTGGTCGCCGCGTCCACGATACCAGCGACCGTGTTGATCCGGGAGACAATCCAGCGGTCTTCGTCCGGGAGTTCGCGGAGGTGCGCTGTGATGTATGCCCCGTCCCAGACCCCATCCTTTGACTGGGGTTCGAACTTGTCGAGGATCATATACGGCATCGGGAACCGGTACACGTTCCAGAGGATGTTTACCGCACGGTTCACGGTCGCGACCCCGTCCCAGTTGAACTTCAGGTCGTCCCAGGGGGCGGAGGAGGAAAGCACATAGAACCGGAGCACGTCTACGCCGACCTTTGCTACCACTTCCTCGGGCGAGACCACGTTCCCGAGGCTTTTTGACATCTTCTTTCCCTCGGCATCGAGTGCAAACCCGTGCATGCAGACGCTCTTGTACGGCGCTTTCCCGAACGCGATCGTGCTTGCCCCGAGCTGCGAGTAGAACCAGCCCCGGGTCTGGTCCTGGCCTTCAGTGATGAAGTCTGCGGGCCAGAGTTTCTCAAAGTCCGCAGTCTTTGCCGGGAAGCCGAGCGTGGCCCACGATGCAACCGCGGAATCGAACCAGACATCGAAGATGTCCCCGACCCGCTTCATCGTGCCGCTACAGGAGCAGGGAATCGTCAGCGAGTCAACGAACGGACGGTGCGGATCGGGCACTGCCTGCCCGCTCGCCTTTTCGAGTTCCGCGATGGTACCGATGACCCGGTATTTGTCACATTTGTCGCAGACCCAGACCGGGATCGGGATACCCCAGTACCGCTGTCGCGAGACGCACCAGTCCCGGGCCTCCTTGATCCAGTCGTAGAACCGGGCGCTTCCCGCCCACTCGGGGTACCACGTGACCTTTTCGACTTCGGCAAGCATGAGGTCCCGGATCTCAGAGGCCTTCAAAAACCACTGTGAGGTCGCCCGGAAGATGATCGGTGTCTTGCAGCGCCAGCAGTGGCCGTACCGGTGGATGATCTTTTCGGTCGCAACCAGGTGATCGCCGAGAGCATCGAGCACGTCCCCGTTTGCGTCCCGGACAAATTTCCCAGCAAATATTCCTGCCTCGGGACGGAACTTCCCGGCTCCGTCAACCGGGCAGACAATAGCCAGTTTCTCCTTTGTCCCGAGCACGTAGTCATCCCAGCCGTGGCCCGGGGCGATATGCACCATGCCGGTGTTCTCCATCGCAACAAAGTCCGCGGCAACGACCCGGTGAGCGATCTCGCACTGGAGCGGCACCTGTTCTGCGAGTGGGGAGTTGTACTCCCAGCCAACCAGTTCTGCGCCCTTCTTTGTTTCCAGCACTTCGAACTTCTGGTACCGCCCTTTCTTCAGCACCGATTTTATGAGCGGTTCTGCCATCCAGAGATATTCCTCGCGGCCGTTTTTCTCCGCATGGACTTTTGCATAGACAAACTCCTTTGCTACCGCGACTGCGACGTTTGCCGGCAGTGTCCAAGGGGTCGTCGTCCAGATGACCAGGTACTCGCGATCCTTTCCTTTGATCAGGAACTTCACAAAGACCGAGGGGTCGGTCTCATCCCAGTACTCGACTTCGGCGTCCGCGATCGCCGTCTCGCACCGGGGGCACCAGTTCACGACCCGGAACCCCCGTTCCAGCATCCCTTTCTCCTCTGCCCGGGCAAGCGTCCACCATGCCGCCTCCACGTATCCGGGTGTGATTGTCTTGTAGGCGTTTACAAAATCCATCCAGATCCCGAGGCTCTCGAACTGGGCGTCCATGAGTTCCTTGTTTTTGATGGCAAATTCCCGGCACTTGTTGATGAAATTCTCAATCCCGAAGGTCTCGATATCTTTTTTTGAGGCAAAACCGAGTGCCTGTTCGACCTTGACCTCGATGGGGAGGCCATGCATATCGTAGCCCGCACGGTCGATCACGTTCCGGCCGTTCATCCGGTGGTAGCGGAGAAGCGAGTCCTTGATGATCTTGTTCCACGCGGTGCCCAAGTGGATCTGTCCCGTGGTGTACGGCGGGCCATCGACAAAAAAAAACGCCTTGCCGTCACTCCGGTGCTGCTTTACTGCCTTATAGGTCTCGTGGGTGCGCCAGTATTCCTGCACCTCGCGCTCGATATCCTTTGCATTGAAGTTCGCGGTGACTTCCTTCACAAAATCCCTCTGTTACGATGGCGGGATGCCCTAACGTATCAATAAAGGTTGTCTCTTTATGACAAAGTAGTTTCCTTGTATAGGCCGGTTTTGATTCGGGGATCCCTCGCCCCGTCAGGCAGTTAAACCGCAACATATCTATATCATTTTATATATAGTATCCATTATGAAGTCCCTCGTTGCTCTCATGGGTATCGCAGTGCTGGTCATCCTGTTTGCCTGTGCGGCCGGCTGTACCACAACCTCCTCCGCCCCGGCTGCCACGGTACCGGCCGCGACCACATCAGACGCGTCGGGTACTACCAGTACCTCCCCTGCGGTCGGGACCGCTGTATCGACGACTATGACGGCAGCAGAGTCCGGCCTCGATACGACCGTTTCCGTCCACTCCAATGACTATACCTGTCTCAATATCCCAAAGGCGCTTGGCGTAGATTACCTGAATCCTGGCGAAAAGTACACGGTCTGGGTGACCACGCCCGGGTCCGGTACAATCACCCCGAATCTCCTTGTGTTAAATGTGAATGACAATGCCAAATTTGGAACCGTCACTCCTGTCTGGGATGCGGTGCAGAAGACCTGGACCTACGAGGGTATCGTTCCCCTGGTAAAACTTATCGATATCACATCTCCCCAGAGTGAAACTCTGACGATCAAGAACCAGGGCTGGTATTTCATCTGCATCGATGACCGCAAAGAGTCGGGAGTCAGCGACGCCGTTTATCAGGTGCCGGTGAAGGTGACCCGGATCTGATACCCCGGTGTTAGACAACTTTTTTTTATGTTTTTCCCGCCGCCTCTCACAGGTCAGGTCACCAGCGACGGATTTTCCCGACACGAGCCGCGAAGCGAACACCGGAGATTACGGGCTTCAGGCAGGCCTCTATGCATGGGATATCCGTCGGGATATTCACGTATTTTTTATGAGATGGATGTCGGGTGCGTGTAGATCCGCGATATCCCCCGGTTCGGGCCGATCAAATGCCATACGGCAGGGTCAAACGGAGTGACCGATGTATCCGGCAGTTATCAGACCGGTCGGATTGACCGGGAGAAAAACGTGAACTTTTTTGAATTTTTCACTCGAAATGAACGAACCCGGGGGCAAACAGTTGCATCATATTTTCAATGTAGGTATAGGCTTTCTTGTGATCGATGTACACCCTGAACGAAGTGCCGCCCTTCTTTATGATTTCAAGATAGCCCGAGAGCAGCACGGGTTTTTTAAGGGCGATCTTTTCGATCTCTCCCTTTTCCACCTCGAATATCCGGCTGTTTTCCAGTTCGCCGAGTGATTTCTGGCGCGTATCAACCGTGTTGCCGAAAAGCTCTTCCATGAGGAATGTGCCGAACTGGACCCCCTGCGAGGCAGAGGCGTCCAGTTCCGGGTTGCGGATGACAAACAGCCTCCGGGTGGTGGCATACACACCGTATCCCCCGGCGGATGATCCAATCGCACCGGCGATTGCACCCCCTACCCCCTCACCGGAGACCTTGAGGGTGAGGCTCGATACCCCTCCAAGGTACTCTTCTGATCCTGCACCCCCGGTTTCCTCCTGTGGTTCGCTCACCGCGATCGCCTCGATCGCCGCTATCAGCCGGCCTGCTGCATCGTAAACCGGGGAGCACTTGCCCCACAGGTACATTGGTTTACCCCGGACAGTTACCTCCTCTCTCTCTCCGACAAACGTGTCCCCGACTTTTTTTACCGCTGGTAGACCCGTATCCGCACCGCTCCCGGGGGGAATAATGACATGATCGATGAGCATAGGGGCAGGTTTCCCGTAGAACGGGATGGCATATTCACGGTTGCCTTTCCCGATCATCGCCCCGGCGTCAACACCGCTCAGTTCGGCGAGTTTTGCGCTCCAGGAGATGATCACCCCGGATTTATCGACCGCAAAGACCGGGGCGTCAAGCGACTGTAGCGTCGCTATCAGTTCGCCCAGTTCACCCGGCTTTTCCTCCGGGGTTTCCCGGGACGACCCTGTTGTGGCAGAGTGGACGCCTTCATCCTCGGCCTTTGTTGTTCCGATCCGTATAAGATCCGCCGAATCCCTTCCCGAGATCTGGTACTCCTGAACCCCGCCCTGCGCGGAAAATAACACATGGTAACCCCATTCGAGGGTGAGGGTTTTTCCGTCACCTGCCATGATGTGATGCAGGAGCAGGCAGTCCGGCTTTTCTGGAGTGAGCTCCCGGAGACAGGCGAGGATCTCCGGGCGTTCGTTGTCGGGAACGTACGTAAAGAAATTCTCCTGCACGAGCTGCCGGTAGGATTTTTTGAAGAGGTGAACACAGGGCTCGTTAACAAAACTGAGTGTGCCGTCGGGTTTGATACGGCAGATGAGCTCCGCACCATTGTCTACAATCGAATTGTAGAACCGGGCCCATGCGATCAGTTCGTACTCGGCATTCTTCTGAGGCACCCGGGTCCTGATAAAATCGATCAGCCTCGAGACCTCGTTTGCCATATCGGCTCCTTTCTGCAGGTAGTAGTCGGCCCCGGTGTTGAGGGCGTCCTTTGCGATATGTGCAAGCCTCTTTGCCGTGGCGACAATAAAGATCGACTGGCCTCCCCGTGCCCGGATCTCCCTTAACAGGGCGAGCCCATCCATATCGGGCATCGAGTAATCCGAGATGATTACATCGAAATACTGGTGGTTGAGCAATTCCAGCGCTTCGAGTGTAGTCGATGCAGGGGTGACGGCAAGATCTTTTTCCTGTTCGAGACGTGCCCTGAATGCATCAAGAAACAGGGGTTCATCATCAATGCAGAGGATGGAAATTGTCTGCGGCGTACCGGGACCCCCATATAGTAGTCCAGTTTCTTGTTCTCCATATTAAATAAATTATTTAATTTGATCTATTGCGCCGTCCTGTTGTGGTACAGGCTTTGGGAACTCCCCTCGCGGCTCGCGGCCGAATGTATGCAGCGTGTAGATCCGGATGAAAGGATGAACTGACAAAAAAAGGGATATGTGGGGGTGCGGTGCTACCAGAGGATGATCTCGACATGACTGCCGTTTTCGAAACCTTCGCTCCCGGCCGGGACCCGGAGAACGCCGTTGCTCTTTGCAAGCGTGTTTAGGAGGCCGGACTTCCCGAAGAGCGGGGTTGCGATCCCGTCCTTTACAAAGACCCGGATGTAGTCTTCCCTCCCCTTTGTGGATGGCACATTCATTGCAAGTTTTGCGGTTATCGTCACCGGTTCCGGTGCGGCATTGCCGGTCATGTCATCGAGCAGGTGCCTGACAATGGCAACCAGCACAACAAACGTTGCAGCAGGGTGGCCGGGGAGGCCGATGACCGGAACAGAACCGCACCGGCCGATGATCGTGGGTTTTCCCGGTGCAATGGCGACCCCGTGGATCAGCACCTCGCCCCTTTCTGCGATGACAGCTGCTGCCATGTCCCGGTCATCTTTTGAGCTCCCTCCCGAGATCAGCACCGCGTCGCACTCCCCGATCGCACGGGCAAGTGCCACCTCAAATGTCTCCCGGTCGTCCCTGACGATCCCGTACGTGAACGGGGTGCACCCGTGGTCGCGGACGAACGCGGCGATTACGTACGTGTTGACGTCCCGGACCTGGCCGATCTTGGGGATTTCTGTGACCGGCACCAGTTCGTTTCCGGTGGACAGGATCCCGATCTTCGGCCTGATGGTGACCGGCACATCAGCGCACCCGACTGCGGCAAGGACCCCTGTATCCTGCACCGAGAGCCGGCGCCCGCAGGGAAGGACGACCTCTCCCTTTTTAAAATCCTCATTGTAATGGATCACGTTCTCGCCGTACGCCACCGGCTTTTTTACGAGGATCTCCTCGCCAAACGGTTCAGTATTCTCTGCCATCACGACTGCATCGGATCCCTCCGGGAGGATGCCTCCCGTAGGGATGTAGACGCACTCCCCCTTCTTTACCGGCAGGTCCGGGGTCTGCCCCATCTGGATCCTGCCCCGGAGGGCGAGTATCGCCGGCACCGCGTCGCTGGCACCGGTCGTATCGCCGGCCCGCACCGCGTACCCGTCCATCACCGACCGGGTAAAGCCCGGGATGTCCACGTCCGCATGCACATCAGCGGCCAGCACCCGGCCGCATGCTTCGGCCAGGGGCACTGTTTCCTGCGGCACCTGCAGGGTAAGGCGATGCACGGCTGCGACGGCCTCACTCACCGGGACAACGGATAAAAAAAGGCTCATGTGACCTGCTCATTTGAAGCAGCCCAGCTGGCAGGCATGGATTTTTATCCCGTGGGTGTTGCAGTACTCGCTGATGTCCGACTTTGGGACCCGGTGCTTTTCTGCAATCGCGAATGCCTGCGGGCAGGTGATCGATTTTACGATCTTCTCATCAGCAAATGCCTTCTCAATCTTTTGCTCGTCCATGGTACAAGTGAAGTGTGCTCTCCCTTATCATAGCAGTTGCGAAGCCGGCACAAGGGCACATGCATCCACGCGAGGCTTTTCGTGGAGTACCGCGTACATACTGGCATGAAGGTTGCGCTGATCAATTCCCGTCAGGACATCGCGGGATGCAATATCAGGCATCATATCGAACAGTGCCTCGCTAATAATCCCCATCCCGACAACGGGCAGGGTCGGACCTACGAATTTTTCGAGGTGGACGGCCGGCTTATCCATGCTGAAGGTGTCGATGCCCATATTGATGCCGATCTTGTGATCTTTCTCTCGCGGCACACAAGCGTCAACCCGGTCCCGGTACTTACCGTCCACGTCACCGGGAACTACAGGGGTGCGGAGCTGGGGGGGAGCCCCCGCACGCTTGTTCCGGCTGCACCGATAATGATGCACGCGGTGCTGCGGGCGCTTGCCCGGCACTGTCCGGGGGGGTACCGGGTCTCGTACGAGGTTACCCACCATGGCCCCACTGGATTGTCCCACCCCTCGTTCTTTGTCGAAATCGGAAGCACGGAAAAGGAATGGGCAGACCCGGCTGCCGGCCGGGCGGTGGCAGAGGCGGTGCTTGATGCCGTACCCCTTGCCGAAGCCATGCCGCTTGTCGGTTTTGGCGGCACGCATTATGCGGTACGGGAGACTGAGATTGCTCTTGCCACCCGGGGTGCGTTCGGGCATATGGCCCACACCCGGGAGATCGCAACGCTTGACGAGGAGATGATACGGTCGATGATCGAAAAGAGCGGGGCCGTTGCCGCGTATATCGACAGGAAAGCTCTCGATCATGCGGCGCTCTCGCATCTTCTGGGAATTCTTGACCGGATCCCGGTCCTGCGCCTTTCGGAAAGTGAGATTGCTGCACTCGGACACCTTTCGTGGGACACGTACTGTGCCGTGCGGGCACTGGCTGCAACAGTCTCGCCCCACGCCCGGTGTTTCATCCATACCCTTTCCGGCGCCGGCCCGCTCGCGGTGGTTTCAGTTGACCCGGTACTGCTCGCAGAAGCAAAAAAATCTGATGAACCTGCGCTGATCCACGGGCTTTTTCCGCTTTCCGTGGTGCACCTGACCACTGAGGACAACGTTCTGCTCCCGCAGTTTGTGGTTTTTCGTAAAGATTCTTCGGAAATAATAAATGCTTTAAATACGTTGTGCGTAAAAATCATACGTAGTAAGGAAATCACAGCGACGGAACGTGATTGCCTGATCATCAGAAAGGTCCGGTTCGACCCCAGAAAAGCGCGCGAACTGGGAATCCCGGCCGGGCCTGCATACCGGCAGCTTGCTCTTGGGCAGGCCGTGGAGCATGATGGACGGGTAATCCTGCCGGAAATGGTATCAGTCCGTACTGAAATTATGATCCACATCCCGGGACTGGAGAAAAATTCATGAGGTCGATTGTTGAAGAGGCACTCACTAAGGCGAGGGACGAAA
>JBEKTA010000030.1:0-11324 GCA_049516515.1 Methanoregula sp.
GCCAAGCATGATAAACCGGAGAAAACCCTTGTCATCGATGTACTTTACCATGAGCCCGATCTCATCCATGTGGGCGGCAAGCATCACTTTTGACTTGTTCCCGTGCTTGACGGCAATGAGATTACCCATGGAATCATCGGTGATCTCATCGACATATCCTTTGAGTTCCTTTTTTATTACGGCAAAAACACTGCCTTCGCTGCCCGATACCCCGTGGGCATTGGACAATTTCCGTAAAAGTTCTTTTACCATATTATTCACCTGTTGCTTTTTTGATCCTATCAAGAGCTCTCTTAAGATTGTCCCGGGACGAAGCATAACTCAGGCGGGCATAGTCCGGTGCGTTTGCCCCAAACGCAGAACCGGGGGTAAGTATTACTCCCCGGTCGATGATCTTCTGGACAAGCGCCGGCTTCATCGGGACAAATGCATAGAACGCGCCCTCAGGAACCGGAAGTGAAAAGCCCAGCTCGGAAAGGCCCTTGACCAGCAGGTCCCTCCGTGCTAGGTATTCGTTACGCATTTCTGTAACTGCTGACTGGTCACCGGTATATGCGGCAAGCGCCGCGTACTGCGAGATCGAGGTCGCGCAGGCCTGGCAGTACTGGTGAACCTTGAGGCACTGGCCGACAATGTCGGGTGAGCCTGCCAAGTACCCCAGGCGCCAGCCGGTCATCGCGTAGGTCTTGCTCGCGGCGTTTATCGTGATCACGTTGTCGCCAAACCGGGCCGCACTCCAGTGCTTCTTGCCGTAGATGAAATGTTCGTACACTTCATCGCTGACAATGGTGACCCCGGCATCGTTTGCATATTCAACGAGTGCCTTGATCGATTCCCGGCTCTCCACGGCCCCGGTCGGGTTTGCCGGGGAGTTAAGGACAAAAAGACGAGCACCCTTCATGAGTTCCTGTGCCTTATCGAGATCGCTATGAAGGGTCTCATCCAGCGGGACACCAACCGGTCGGCCCCCGGCAAGTGTAGCGAGTGCTGCATACGAGACAAAACCCGGGTCGGCACAGAGAACCCGATCGCCATCACTCACGAGCGCCTGCATGACAATATGGAGCGCCTCGCTTGCACCTGCAGTGACAACGATCTGGTCGGGAGTATAGGTCACCTCGTTCTCTTTTTTGAATTTGGCACTGATCGCATCCCGGAGCTCGGCGATCCCCGTGTTGGCGGTGTAGCCGGTCTTTCCCGCACGGATAGCGGCAATTGCCGCATCCTTGATATGCTGCGGCGTGTCAAAATCCGGCTGGCCCAGTCCCAGGTTGATCGAATCCGGACCTGCCGCTTCAAAGATCTTCCGTATCCCCGAGATCTCGATTCCTTTCACCCGGGGTGAGAATCGTTCTGTCATTTATTTTCCTCCTGTCAGACTTCATTCAATATTTGCGTGCCGGTTCTTGAGCGCGGATTCATCGGTTTTCGTGATCTCCATAAGCCGTGAGATCACAGCATCGCCAAAGATCATCGAAGTCGTTTCAAAGAGAGTCCCGAGCGGTGCAAACGATTTATGGTCCCCAAGTACCTGTCGGATCTCGAACTCCGCAGCATCATCCTTCACATCGTCACGCTGGTGTTCGATGATCACTTTGCAGTCAGCAATCTTTCCGATCCGTGAGTCGGCATTTGAGGTGATCAGGCAGATATGCGCCCCGATCTCCTTACCGGTCTCGGCAATATCTGCCACGGTCTTTGTCTTCCCGGATCCTGAAAATATCACGATGACGTCGCCTTTCTGGAGCGCCGGAGTGATCGTTTCCCCGACAACGTACGACTGGAGACCGAGATGCATCAGGCGCATGGCAAATCCTTTTGCGACAAGCCCCGACCGTCCTGCACCCATGACGTAAATGCGCCGGGCATGCAGGATCTCAGCGATGAACGCATCTACATCCTCATCAGAGATTGAAGTCGCGATCGCACGGATCTTTGATGCCATCAGCTGCATCATTTCCTGAACTCTGTGATTTTCCATCCTTCTCGTAAGAATGATGCCACCCCATAGTAGAAGAGAATTTCGTACCTGTCAGGTTGTTATGAACAAACGGAACAACCGGGCGAATGTTGTGAAAAATATTCCGTGGAAAAAGGGGTTTTTGCACGTACGTATCAGGAGTCTGCCGCGCTGTACCGCATAATTTCGCCATAAGGTGCCAGTTTCCCGTTCTCCAGCACCGAGACTGCACCATGTCCCCCACAGATCCGGCAACGTTTCTGCTGCGGGGTAAGCGCCCGATCTGTTTCTGCTGCAAGTTCGAGGAGTGCCTTACGTTCTTTACGCGCGAGATCGCTGTCGACATTTACGGAAGTAACAAGAAAATCAGCAAGGGAGTTGTAGGCTGCCCGTTCTGGTGTGAGGCTGGAAAAATTAATTACTGCATCTGCAGTAAAGAGCAGTCCCTCATATGAGGAATACAGATAGATCTGCCCGTATGTATGTCCGCCCAGTCCTTCAAGTACTTCGAGTTCGAGATCGCCAATTTTAACCGTTTTAATGATGGGGAAAATACTACGGTTTGCTACGCCGGCCTGCGGAAGACAGGTGATGTTTTTTGAAGGATTGAACTGCGAAAAGAGGTTGATCATCTTGGTGTAGAACGCTTCAAGGACAGAATGCTCGTTTCGTGAGCCGTATGCCCGGTTGTTCGTTTTTATGATCTCTTTGGTTCCCGTATGCATGAGCGCTTCTATCGGGAAAAATCCCCCGGCGCCGCAGTGATCCGCATCCGCATGAGTGATAATAATCTGCCCGAACCGGCGTCCGTCGCCAAGTCCGTAGTGCGAAAACATCGTCATGACATCGTTGTGATAAATACCGTAACCGGTATCGATCATCAGGGTTTCATCCGGGGTCGTCAGGATATAGGTGCTCCCGCCGCAGGGCATCTGGAAACAGAAAAGATCGACATGTGGGGTTAGGGAGAGTTTCTGGACGTCAGCATAGAAATTTCTGCCCGTTGTGGCTTTCATAGTCCGGCCGGTCAGGAGCACGCTATCAAAAACCTGGCGGGGGTTGTTCCCTTGGTTCATCAGTTCCTGTGCAATATGGTTGGTGTCTGCCAGAAATGAAAGCAGGAACGTATTCTCGGATTTCCCGATCAGTTCCCGGATCTCTTGAGCAAATCGTACATAGAAAATGGTATCATCAAGATGTTTTCCTGTGGTATCGTATTCGAGGATATCAATCTGGTAGCGTGATTTCAACTGATCGAGGAGTTGTTCAACTGCGGTTGGATCTTCAAGGTTCAGGCTGACCGTCAACCGATCCGGGTGTCGCCCGGCATCATCGAAATCGATAAATCCGATATTTGCGCCAGAATCTGTCGTATATTTCAGGAACTGGCAGAGGGACCCTGACATGTGGGGGAGGTGTACGGAGAACTTCAGAAAACTCAGCGGCTTTAAAGAAGTCTGGAGGTACCCGATGGCTGCGAAATCGCTCGTGATTCTCGCATAGGCTTCTTCAAAAGCCGTTACTTCATAAAATACCGTACAGGGATCGATCCTGCGATCATACTGGATGCGGTTGATATTACCTTCATATTTTTTGATAATACCGGCAGCCCGTTCGAGAGAGCCGGGTTCATCCGGCATATGCGCGATAAATCCAAATTTTTTCAAAATTATTGCCCCGTTTGCAGGAATAAAACTGGTTCTTGTTTTCATTATAGGTTATGGTAATAAAAATAAAAAAAACTGGTGCCGTTTCAGGTACTTATCCCGGTACTTTGAGGATCCCGGTTATTGTTTCCTTTGTCTTACGGTTGCAAAAAGTAACGTTGCTCCGACACAGCCTGCAATTGCTACAAAGGGTGAAAGCGGGATACCTGATGGTGCATTTACCATTTCTGGTGCGATCTCCGTTGGTTTATCTGCGGAAACTACAACGTCAATAGAAACGGAGAGATATCCGGGGGATTTAAGTTCTACCGTGTGCGCTCCCGGAGCAACTGAGTCAAGCGTCAGGGGAGTTTTTCCCACCATTGCCGAATCAAGATAGACCGATGCGCCAACCGGTTTTGATGAGATGGCAAGGGTTCCGGCAAGCGATGAAACGGTGGTTTGCGTAATTGTGGGGTTGGCCGGCTGGGTGCCTGAAATTCCCGTTACATTTGTACCCGGCGGAACAGCCTGACCCACAGTGGCATTCCCGACAGCTGTTGCATTTGTATTTGTTGCAGTAATTGTCAGTGTCTTTGTGAGACTCTGCGGCATGGAGGGACTTGTGATCGTTACCGCATACTGGCCGGGTGGCATATCCACATGGAACCCATAATTAAAGAAGCCCCCTGCACTGACCGGCGAGTTGAACGTGTGCACTTTGTTTCCCGAAAAATCAAGCACATTAATCTCAAGTGAGCTTGCCCCGTTCTCCGCATCTCCCGCTATCTGGATATAATCGTCAATCCTTGCGGGGTTCGGGCTCATTGTCATGTAAAATTCCGGTTTTTTGAACATAATGGAGACTGATGTGTTGATCTCCGGGTGGCTCAGATCATATGCCGTTAACGTGTACTGGGCGGTATATAGGTTTTCAAGTCCGATTGTACGGGAAGTGTCCCAGTAAAAGGCCCATGTTCCTGATGCATCCGTGACTGCCGTGTTCCCTGTTCCCGGAACATCGGTCAGGTTATACGGCGGGACGCCCTCTGCCGGGAGTCCGGGGCCGGTGATCCTTATTACGGTCGTGTTGCCGATGGTGTTCTTTCCGTCAAATGCAATACTGTCGCCAACATAGTAACCACCGGCACCCCGGTACGTGATGGATATGACACCATTGTCTGCATATGCTGGTACAATACACAATGACAGAAGAATCAGAAGAAGAACCGCGGGAAAAATCCCCAAAATTTTACTAAAATGCATTTCTTTCCCTCACCTTAAAGAGAATATCTTCGTGAGGGAATAAATATTGTTATTGATTTTTCAAATCAGGATAAAATCTCTCAGCAAACCGTGATTAGACCTCTTACCGGCAAAGGATTGCACTGATAACGAAACTATATGTATGGCTGCGCAGTAACCCATACTTAGAGGGATCTATTTGACTGACGTTACACTGGCAAAAAAAAACGGGAATGAGGAACTGAAAAATAAAATAACGTCAATATCCCGGGAATTTTCTTACGAGGAGACTGCATATAACCTTCCGGTATCCTATTCCCTCACGGGAATTGCAGTGCATGACCGCAGCACTGCATCAGATGTCTTTACAAAGACCGGCAATAATCCGCTCGTTGCAGCGGAGTGTCTTCTTGCGGAAGCGACTGCGCTCAATGGAAAGGAACCAGCACCATACACGGGATTCATCAGCGATACGGTTATCCGCAAACTTGGTTATTCACTCGTTGACGGGAGCATCCTCGGTCTCGCACTCCTTGTCGGCACCCCGAAAAGCGCTGAAAGCGCTGCTGCAATCTGCCGTGAGCTCCAGGAAAAATATATGCTCACGTTTCTTGCCGGAGGTGTCATCCCGTCGCTTTCTTCCGCCGGTGTAAAACTGGGCCTCGATTACCGTCTGATCCCTCTTGGTTCAAAACCCCTGTACAGCGTTCATTTTGTCGATATCGTTGCACGGGTCGCGATGATGTTTGGCGGCGTTTCCCCCGGTGACATCCATCGCCTGCTTACCTATGCAGCAGAACGGGCAAAAGCGATCGTGATTGTTTTTCCCGGCCTCTCTGACGAGGAGATTGCATTCGTTGACGGCATGCACGTACTGGGATTCCCGATCCTCTCACTCGGCGGGTACGAAGGCGGGGACTGGACACCTGCCACCGCTGCTGATGTAGTGCGCACCGGTATGGATATGAAAGGGATTCGGGTCACGGTGACTGCAATTCCCATTCCGATGGCCTGCTCACCGGCGTTTGAGGGAAAGAGCATCAGAAAAGAGGAGATGCAGGTCGAGTTTGGCGGGGGCCGTTCCCCCGCGTTTGAACTTTTGCGGATGCGAAATCCCGGTGAGATCGATGATGGGAAAGTAACCGTGATCGGTCCGGAGATCGGATCCATGAAGGAAGGTGCGGCCTACCCCTTGGGTATAGTCATCGAGGTCACCGGTAAAACGATGAAAAAGGATTATGAGCCGGTTCTCGAACGCCGGATCCACAACTTCATCAACTACGGAGAAGGGTCATGGCACGTCGCACAGCGTGATCTTATCTGGGTGCGGATATCAAAGGAAGCCTTTGCAAAGGGGGTCAAGATCGAGCACCTGGGAAAACTCCTTGCCAGTAAATTCCGGATGGATTTCCCCCAGCTCCTCGATGCAGTGGCGGTGACACTCATCACCGATCAGGACAAGGTTCTTGCCGCAAAAAAAGAAGCGGAGAAGATTTACGAGGAACGCGATGCCCGGATCAAGGGGATGCGCGACAACGATGTCAATACCTATTATTCCTGCACGCTCTGCCAGACGTTTGCTCCCAACCATGTCTGCGTAATCACACCGGAGCGGCCGGCTCTTTGTGGAGCTATCAGCTGGCTTGACGGGAAAATTGCCTACGAGATATCGCCATCAGGCGCGAATCAGCCGGTCGAGAAGGGGGCACTGGTGAATGCCCAGAATGGCGAGTTCGAAGGTGTAAACCGGTTCGTGAAAAAAGCGAGCCACGGTGAGATCGAGCGCTGCTCCCTCTACAGCGTTATGGAATTCCCCATGACCTGTTGCGGGTGTTTCGAAGCAATCGCCCTGATGCTCCCCGAGGTCAACGGAATCATGGTCGTCAACCGGGAATATAAGGGTATGACCCCCTCGGGTATGACATTTTCGACTCTTGCCGGCACCATCGGCGGAGGGGCACAGACCCCGGGTTTTGCCGGGATCTCGAAAAATTATATCCTCTCGGACAGGTTCCTGCAAGGTGAAGGCGGGATTGAGCGCCTCGTCTGGATGCCGGCACAGCTAAAAGAGGAACTCAAACCCCGGCTTGTACCGCTGCTCGCGGCAAAGGGACATCCTGACCTCTTCGAAAAAATTGCCGATGAGAACAGTGCAGCAACCATCGAAGACCTGACCGCTTTCCTCGCCCGGGTCGGCCACCCGGCGCTTGCGATGAAACTCCTGATGTGAGGCGAGAGATGATACCTGACCTGAACTTTGGCTGGACAAGCACTGTTGGAGAAGTCGTTCTTGGAGCAACCAGCGCAGAAGGTGGCACTCGGTCACGTACGTACCGGATTGGCGGGGGAACTACCCTGCCGTTCATGGAAAAGGACACTCCATCACTCTCGCCACTCATTGCCTTTGAGATCTGTGACGACTCCCGGTCTTGGTCGCCGATTGTTAACGAGTTCTGCGGGGATCTCGTTCACGATCCTGGCGCGTGGGCAAAGGCAGCGGAAACAACCTATGGCGCAGATCTCGTCAGGCTCTGCCTCACGAGCACCAGGCAGCGGGATTTTTCCGATATCGCTACCTTGGGGAAAACTGTCGAGACGGTTCTGGCATCGACTTCCCTGCCCCTTATCGTGGAAGGGAGCAACGAGCCGAAGATCGACAGCGAGGTATTCCAGAAGTGCGGGGAGACCGGGCAGGGCGAGCGCCTGCTGCTTGGAACCGCCGAGGCCGGCCGGTACCGGAGCATTGCAGCCGCTGCCCTCGCGTATAATCACTCGATCATTGCTCAGTCCCCCATCGACATCAACCTCGCAAAGCAGCTCAATATCCTCCTAAAAGAGATCGGCGTCCAGAAAGATCACATTGTCATCGATCCCTACACCGGCGCACTCGGGTACGGGTTCGAGTACTCGTATTCAGCAATGGAACGAATCCGGTTCTCCGCGCTCAAGGGAGATGTGGATCTCGCGATGCCGATGATCTGTGCCCCTTCCGATTCGCTCACCATTAAAGAGGTGCGCGAAGCTGATGCTGAGGTCAGAAACGCTACTGCGGTTGAATGGGAATTTGCGACCAGCCTTGCCGCTGCCGTTGCCGGGGCGGAGATCGTCTGTGTCCGGCACCCGGACACTATAAAACGGTTGAAGGCTGCATTTACCGGGCTTAAAACCCGGTCGGGGGCGTAAAGATGGCACTCAAGGCACTTGACATCTACAAGCTCCTGCCAAAGAAGAACTGCAAAGAGTGCGGCGACCCGACCTGCCTGACCTTTGCGATGAAACTTGCCTCAGGCAAGGCTGATATCGAGCTCTGTCCTTACTTGGATGAGAATGCGAAATCTGTTCTCGGGGCAACAACACGGCCGCCGATAAAACTGGTGAGGCTCGGGGTCGGCGAGCGTTCGTTTGCCGTTGGCGAAGAATTTGTCCTGTACCGGCATGACAAGACCTTCTACCATCCCCCGGGCATCATGTTCAGGGTTCTGGATACCCAGAGCGAAGAAGAGATCATGGCAATCACGACCCGGGTTCGCGACGAGACTTTGACCCGGGTCGGGGCCGATTTAAAATTCAACGGGACTGCCATCGTCAACACGAGCGGGACTGTCGAAGCCTATGCAAAGGCCGTTTCTGCTGTAGAAAAAACTGCCGGCCTTCCTGAAATCCTGGTCTCGGATAATCCGGCAGCCCTTGCGGCAGCCCTTGTCCTGTGCGGGAGTTACCACCCGGTCATCTGTGCGGCAACACCGGAAAACTACAAACCGATCTGCGCTCTTGCAAAACAGCACGGGTGCCGGCTCGTGGTCCAGGCCCCCACACTTGATACCCTTGCCCAACTGACAAAAGACTGCGTCGCGGAAGGTGTCACAACCCTCCTTATTGATCCTGCCCCAAAGACGCTGGGCGATTTCATTACCCGGTCGACCGCGATCCGGCAGCTTGCCATTACCCGGGCGGTCCCGGATCTCGGGTACCCGGTGTACCTTGATGCAACCGCTTTTGCCGATGAAGATGCAGCCATCGCTCTCGGGATTGTCAAGTACGCATCCGTCATTGTCACCTCCCCGCTTGGACCGGCTTCTGCGAAGGCCGCGCTCACCCTCCGCCAGAATATCTATACCGACCCGCAGAAACCCATCCAGATGAACCCCGGGCTGTACCGGGTCGGCACCCCCGGCAGGGATGCACCGGTGCTCATGACGGTCAACTTCTCCCTCACGTATTTCACGCTCCAGGGATACCTTGAATCCAGCCGGGTCCCCTGCTTCATGCTGATCGTGGATACGGAAGGACTCTCGGTGCTCACCGCCGTTGCCGCTGGCAAGCTCAACGAGACGCTGGTGCGGGACGCGATAAAAAAATTCGGGGTCGAGAGCGAGGTCACGCACCGGAAACTGATCATCCCCGGGTACTCCGCCCCTCTCTCGGGACGGATCGAAGAGGCAACCGGCTGGAAAGTGCTTGTCGGGCCCCGGGACGCGGCGGAGATCGGCGACTTCCTCCACCAGGAATGGAAACCCTAAATGCGCACTGTCACCTTCCTCCCCGGGTATAACAAGATCGTCGCCCCCCGCGGAACGACCATTCTCGATGCAGCCCAGCGTGCCGGCATCAACATGAACGTTGTCTGCGGCGGGCAGGGCAAGTGCGGCAAATGCGTGGTCTATGTCCAGTCCGGCAAGGCCCAGTTCGACCGGCTGAAATACGGGCGGTTCTTTACCGAAGAGGAACTAAAAAAAGGTGCCTGTCTTGCCTGTGTGACCACCATCCAGGGCGATCTCTCTGTAGTAATTCCCGAAAGTACGCTGATTCAGGAACAGAAGATTCTCGTGAACGGTATTGACACCGAGATCGAGTTCCACCCGTCCGTGAAAAAATATTATGTCGAGCTCCAGCCACCGACCCTTGCCGACCCGTCGCCGGATCTCTCACGGCTGCTTTGGGGAATCCAGAAACGGGGCGGCCCGGTCGCGGAGAAGATGTACGCACCGCTCGAAGTGATGCGCGAGATCCCCGCCCTGCTCCGGCACAGCGACTGGAAGGTGACCGGCACCATTGCTCTTGTGCCCGGGGGCTACCGGCTCATCGATCTCCAGGAGAACGATACCTCCCACCGGCTCTATGGGGCGGCAGTCGATCTTGGTTCCACGACGGTGGTTGTCTACCTCTGGGACCTTATAACAGGAAAAGTGGCCGCAGTTGCCTCCAACTATAACCGGCAGATCAGCTGCGGGGAAGATATCCTCGCCCGCGTCAATTATGCCCAGAAGAACGGGATCGAGAAACTCCAGACGCTTGCCGTTGAGAGTATTAACACTGCACTTACGTCAGCGTCCAATACCGCCGGGATCGACCGTGAGGATATCTACGAGGTCGTTATTGCGGGAAACACCGTGATGACGCACATGCTGCTCGGGATCGATCCGGCGTACATTATCAAGGAACCCTATGTCCCGGTGGTCCAGCGGGCGCTCTCGGTTGCTGCCGCACGGATTGGCCTTACCTGCAACAAGAACTGCGGGCTTTTTGCCTTCCCGGCCGTGAGCGACTTTATCGGGGGCGATATTATTGCCGACATCCTTGCCTGCGGCATGAGCGAGAACGAGGAGATCTCTCTCCTTGTCGATATCGGGACAAACTTCGAAGTCGTGCTCGGGAACAGGGAATGGATGTTCTCCTGCGCAGGGGCCGCCGGGCCGGCGCTTGAAGGCGGCGAGGTACTCTTTGGCATGCGGGCAAACCCCGGAGCCATCGAGAAGATTACGATCGATCCGGTCACCCTTGAACCGGTATTTTCCACCATTAACAGGATCAAACCCCGGGGGATCACCGGATCCGGTCTCATCGATATCCTTGCCGAACTGCTCTTGGCAGGGGTCATCGACCGGACCGGACGGATCAACATGGGGATCAAAAATCCGCGCATCCGCGCAGGCACACATTTCCCGGAGTACGTGATCGCGTGGTCGCGTGAGACCGATGTCGGGAAAGATATCGTGATTACGGAAAACGACATCAAAAACCTTATTATGAGCAAGGCCTCCATCCATGCCGCCTGCGTGACACTCATGAAAGAGGCCGGCGTGACCCGGCTCGATATCGCCACCATCTACTTTGCCGGAGCCTTCGGGAACTACATCAACAAGAAGAACGCGACGATCTCCGGGCTGATCCCGGAGATCGATCTCGAACGGATCAAAAACATCGGTAATGGCGCCGTGGCAGGAGCCAACCTCGCACTCATCAACCGCAGGAAGCGGAAACTTCTCGATGGGATCGCGGGCCAGATTGCCTATATCGAGCTCAACGCGGAGCCGTCCTTCATGGACGAGTACACATCGAGTGCATTCCTCCCGCACACCGATCTCTCCCTCTTCCCCTGGGTCCAGGCACTCCTTGAATCCATCCGTGAGAAAAAAGAGGTGGCCTAAATGTCACGGATGATCCCGCCCCCGAATTCCCGCGCAACCGGTGTC
>JBEKTA010000031.1:0-11241 GCA_049516515.1 Methanoregula sp.
CTTTTCCTCGTTGGATACATGCTTCCAGCCCCGGTTGAGACCGGGCTCGAACTGATCGGATCAGCGACAACACCACTTGCGATGCTCGTGGTAGGTGCCCTGCTCGCAACCCTGCCCACCGCACAGCTTGCGGGAGACTGGAGGGTGCACCTGATGACCGCTCTCCGGCTGGTCATCTTCCCGGTCGTCGCTTTTATCGTGCTCTCACCCTTTGTTGCCGATAAACTCCTGCTCGGCGTCGCCGTGCTCCTGATCGCGATGCCGGTCGCGGCAAATTCGGTGCTGCTCTCAGAGGAGTACAAGGTGGACTCGACGCTTGCCTCGCAGGGCGTCTTCCTTTCAACACTTCTCTGCCTGGCGACGATCCCGATCCTCGAATTCCTGCTTTTTTAGATGCAGTTTCGGGCAGGCCCCGGCCTGCTCCCACTTCATTTGGTACCACGAGCCCACATCGACCACAGGAGTGGGTTGTAACGTCGGGATGAGAGTGCGTACCAGCCCCCGTAGCCAGTTATACCACTAGGAAAGAAGGAAAATGGGCGCAGGTACGGTTCAGGTCCCGCACAACTGACGAAAAAAAAGATGAGTGGGATGGATCCTTTATGACGACTGGGCGGCAGTCATGTTCCACTTGTGCCCCTGCGACCGGGTGGAATTAGTATGGGTACCCGGGTGAGTGACAAAATATGACGTGAGCCACGACTTCACGGTCGCTGTGTCATTGTTCGCGAGCGCGGTCTGTACCGTACTTACGTCAACTCCCTTGTTCTGGAGCTGCGTAATAAAGGACTGGAGATGCGCCTGCTGAACGGTGGCGTTGACCGTAAATCCATGGCCTCTCTGCGTGTGGGTGGTGTTGCCGAATGTTCCCTTGTGTGCTTCCATATACGAGGTGATCCACGACTTTACGGTCGCCGTGTCGTTGTTCGCGAGCGCAGTCTGTACCGCACTTACGTCAACACCCTGGCTCTGCAGTCGGGTGATGAACGATTCTGTCATTGTATACTGCTGGGTGCTGTTGGGGGTAAAATGGTGTCCACCCCACTGACCGTGCATCGCGGTACTGGTGCCGGAAGGTGCCGATCCCGCTGATGCGCTGACAGGGCTTATCCCAAATCCCAGGATAACGAGGGCAAACAGAAGTACTGCAATGCTTCCTGCCAGAGTTTTTGGTGATTTCATAGGGTAATTCTCCTTGGTTGCGTACAGATGTGGTATTTTGGGCCAACACTGTGTATAGTTTATTTTACATTTTGTAATATAAACTTTCTCTTGCCCTAGTCAGAAATGACGGTACTGAACACAAGAGTCTGATATATCAAGGAGTCCGGCCTAGACACGTGTAAAGGCGCGGCCGATGTGATCGTGGAACGGGCAGGGCCCTGAAAAACGCTTACCTTTTTCCCTCTCTTTTTTTTGCAGGCCTGTTGTGCCCGGGCTCATCCGGCAGCCGTGATTTCCGGCCGTACGGGCAGATGTACAGGCACATCCCGCAGACAGCAATGCCCCGGGCGTTCTCCATCTCGCGGAAGTATTGATCGCAGGCCGCCGCATCGAACCGTGCCTCCCGTGGCTCATCCTCGCGGAATGCCCGGCCGTTGATCGCCTTTTTCGGGCAGGCATCGGTGCACTGCGTGCATTTGCCGCACCGCTGCTCCATGGGACTCCCGGTCGGTTCAAGTGGGGCATCGGTGAGCACCGTCACCCACCGTACCCGGGGGCCGTGATCGGGCGTGACAAGAAGGCAGTTTTTGCCGATCCAGCCAAGACCCGCGAGGTGTGCGGCCAGTTTGTGGGAGAAGACCCCGGCGATCTCCTCATCGCTTGACCGTTTTGAGGCCGGGACGGGAAGCGCCCCGTACCCCACCCGCTGGATGGCATTTGCCACCGCAAGCGCGATCTGGTCGAGCGCCAGGTTCACGACATCGTAACTGTTGTGCCGGTACAGCATCGCCGCTGCGTAATCTTCCCGTTCGGGCAGGAGGTTTACCAGGGAATCCTGGAGCGCGATACCGATAGTAACCGCTTTGGGGTACCGTGCGATCCGTTCCCCTCCCTGTGCGAGGATAAAGTCATGCGCTGGTGCAAGGTCAGCGATACCGTAATAGTCCGCTCCGCGCAAGAGTGCGCAGGCTTTGAGTTCCCCGGCAAGATCCATACATATCCCTGGTTCTGATCTTCAACGCCCCATGATGTGAGGTTAACGGTATGTGTGGGGGGTGTCCCTTAAAAAAGGGTATATCAGATACCCGACCCTACCACTCTTCTGAGGCAGAATCTATGGCAAAAAATACGATGGAACTCTTCAGTGATGAGGCCCCTGAGGTCGCGACAGCGTTCAACAACCTGATAATGGCGGTCGTCAAACGGCCGGCGCTCGATGCGAAGACCAAGCAGCTCATCTACATCGCGATGAAGGCAGCGATGGGGGACGACACAGCGGTAAAAGCCCACATCCCCATGGCAAAGGCAGCAGGGGCGACCCGGGAAGAGGTGATCGATGCGATCCTCATGACCGTGACGGTTGCGGGGATCCGGGGCGTGGCACACTGTTTACCGGACGCAGTGCAGCAGTTTGAGAAATAGATCTTTTTTTTGGTTAACTGGATAGTGAAAAAAAAGTTTAGACGAGTTTTGCCCCGGCGGTCGCCCCGGGTTTGCACTCGAAGACATCGGTGATCTTCACGATGAGGAGCGACCGTGCGGGAAGAGCAGGGTTCTTCTTGTTGATCTTCGCCTTCATCTCATCGTACTCCTTGCCGCTTGTCTTGATGGTGACGTGGCCCTTGATCTGGAAGCAGCCCTTGATCTCGGGGCCCCATATGTAGATCGCGATCTTCGGGTTTGCCTTGAGGTTCTCAAGCGACTTGTTCATGAAATTGTCCGTGATCCAGATCGTGTCATCGCTGATGAGTTCGACGATCCCGATGGGAACTACATTCGGCGTCCCGTCTTTTGCTGCGGTCGCAACCGGGAAGATCTTCATTTTGAGGAAGGCTTCCTTCATCTCTGCGGTTAGTTTGACCATGGTAAATTACACCAATCTTTTCCTCTGCGCCCGGTTCGTATATACCTTAGTGTTTAGAGAAGTGTAACTGTACAGCCGGATGACCGTGATATTTGCAGACGAAACGGTTTTACAGTCTTACCGGCAAGAGATTTCGTGAAGAATATGACCCGGTCATTTCATTCCTACGAGGACGCCGTCGCTTTTCACGGACATTCCTGCCCCGGCCTTGCGCTCGGCTACCGTGCGGCAGAGTATGCCATGAAACGCCTTAACTCCGAGCGATCAGCGGACGAGGACCTTGTGGCAATCGTCGAGAACGACGCCTGCGGGGTCGATGCTGTGCAGGCCATTGCCGGCTGCTCGGTGGGGAAGGGCAACCTGATCATGCGGGACATCGGCAAGCACGCGTACACGTTCATCAACCGGAAGACCGGGACTGCAATCCGCCTCGTCCAGCGTTCCGAACCGCTCACGGAACGGCTCGATCCTGAGGCTGCGGCCCTGCGAAAAAAGGTAATGGCCGGGAAAGCAACCCCTGACGAGGAAAAAGACTTCGGGGCCCATCAGGCTGCAATAATCGAGAAGATCCTCACCATCCCGTTCGGGAAACTTTTTATCGAGAAAGAGGCACGGTCCGAGATCCCCGAACGGGCACGGATCTCCGGGTCAGTGCAGTGTGCCGTCTGCGGCGAGATGGTGGCCGAGCACCGTGCCCGGGTCAAAAACGGGAAGATTGTCTGCATCCCCTGCGCCAGCGAGTACAGCCGGGGCTGGTAATCGTTTTCCCGGTCTCCCACCCGAAGGGGATAATTTCTGGTGTATTTATCTGGTCTTCTGCTCCAGTACTCCTGTTCTTACGGTGATACCAGATGGGCGCAATGGACGGTATACAGGGAATGGTCGCAGGATATCTCGCATCCCCCAAAGGGCAGGAGGCCATACGTTCGTTCCTCTCCTCCCCTCAGGGAAAAGATGTGATCGATTCATACCTTTCGACTCCCGGAGGCCAGCAAATGGCCCGGCTCCTCCTTCTGCGGGCGCTGGACCGCCTCGACATTCCCGACGAGGTCAAAGTCATGATCCGCAAGGCCCTTGCAGAGGCCGGAACCTGAAAGTACCTGACTGTAAACCATCTTTTTTACCCTTCTGCATCCCAGTACAAGGCACGTTTACCCACTCTCCTGTTCCCGAGCGTGTTCCATGACATCCCCCGTTCCCACCTCCCCGATAAAATCCCGGTACCGTCCCGGCGAGATCACGGCCCTGTGCGACGCCGCTATCAGCGCCACAACTGCGTCGCTCGCCCGGATCACCGCACTGCCCCCAAAAAAGCGATCTATTGATACCACGCTGCTCGCCTTTGAAACCGCCATGGCAGACTTCGGCGACGCGACCCTGCCCCTGACCCTCATGGGCTACGTGTACCCTGACCCGAAAATTGCTGCGGAAGGATCGGCATGCGAGGAGAAGGCAGGGATGTTTGTAGTCAGCGTGTATACCCGGCGGGATCTCTACGACGCGATAAAACCAGCCATCCCCCGCACACCCGAAGAGTCCCGGCTTCTTGCCGAAACCCTCCGGCAGTTCAAAAAGAACGGTCTTGCCCTCCCCGATGACCGGCTCGCAATCGTCCGTGCCAAAAAAGAGCAGCTCACAAAACTCGAAGTGGAGTTTACGGCAAACCTCAACAATGACACAAGTTCCCTTGATTTCTCCGCGGCAGAACTCGATGGCGTCCCCGGAGAAGCACTTGCCACCTTTGCACGGACAGAGAACGGCCTCTTCCGGGTCACCACCAAGTACCCGGATTACATCCCGGTGATGCAGAACGCGAAAAGCACCGTGACGAGGAAACGGCTGTACTCCGCATTTGTCAACCGGCAGGCCGAGTCAAACACCCGGCTCCTCACCGAGGCAATCGAAGTGCGCCGGCAGTGTGCAAAGGAACTGGGCTACGCGAGCTGGGCAGATTACCGGCTCGACGGCCGGATGGCAAAGAGCACCGGAACTGTTCTTGCCTTCCTTGACGGGTTAAAGGCGCCGTTAAAGGAGAAGATCCGGTGCGATCTCGCCGCGCTGCTCTCCCTCAAAAAGGAACTGGAACCGGGGGCAGACCGGGTCGACCCGTGGGATCTCGCGTACCTCTCCGAACAGGAACGGAAACGAAAGTTCGCGCTCGACGATGAGGCGATCCGGAAGTACTTCCCGTTCGAACGGGTCGTGCAGGGAATGTTCGACTGTTTCGGCCCGCTCTTCGGGGCCCGGTTTGCCGAAGTGACCGGGGCAGAGGTCTGGGCCAAAGGAGTGAGCCTCTGCCGGGTTATCAATGCCGCTGACGACCGGACGCTCGCGTACATCTATTTCGACATGTTCCCCCGTGACGGGAAGTACGGGCACATGATGATGGTGCCCCTGATCGCGGGTCGGCAGACCCCGGATGGGTATTCGGTCCCGGTCACCGCCATTGTCGGAAACTTCCGGGCGCCATCCAATGAACTCCCCTCGCTTTTAACCCACGATGATGTCGAGGGGCTCTTCCACGAGTTCGGCCACGCGCTCCACGGCAGCCTGACCCGGGTACCTTATGCAAGCCTCGCCGGATCGAGTGTCGAGTGGGATTTTGTCGAAACCCCGTCGCAGGCGCTCGAAAATTGGGCCTGGGAACCCGCCGTGCTTGATGAAATCTCCGGGAATTATGCGAACCCGAAAGAAAAACTCCCGGCACCGCTCCGCGACCGGATCATTGCCGCCCGCGACCTCGGGGCCGGTCTGACCTATACCCGGATGCTGGTCATCTCGACTGAAGATATGGCGTTCCACACTGCAGACGGGCCGGTCGATCTCACCGGCATTGCCGACCGGACCTACAGTGACCTCATGGGCATTCCCCCGCTTGAAGGAGGCCACGAACCGGCCACCATCGGGCATTTCATGGGGGGGTACGATGCCGGGTATTACAGTTACCTGTGGGCCGAGGTGTACGCGTTGAACGTCTTTGCCCGGTTCAAAAAAGACGGCCTCTTCAATGCCGCCACCGGGGCTGCATACCGGCACTGGATCCTCGAACAGGGGAACATGCAGGACGGGACGGAGCTCCTTTCAGGTTTCCTTGAGAAAGAACCGGGCATGGATGTCTTCTACGAGCGGCTGCATATCAGGCCACCCGAAGATCCGTCGGGGTCAGGCAGCGTCAGCCATCACGGGAGTTCCTGAAGCGTTCCTCTTATCTCCCCTGCGCTCAAATCATGTGAGTGTGATACACGAGCCGCCGGTAAAAAAGTACCTCTACTGGTGCGACCAGTGTAACGTGCCGCTGATTGGCAGAACCTGCTCCTGCGGCGCAAACGGGCGGGAGATCGAACTCCTCCAGCCCTACGATGTACGCCCGGCGCTTTCTGCGGATATGGCTCTTATCAAAAACCTCGTTCGCGAACAGTTCGGGAATGTCCCGATCCCGTCCGTTCTCCTCCTCAATAAGACCGGCGGGGTGGACCGGGCCGATCTCGTGCTTGCCCACGGGCACCGGTTCGGCTGGCTCACCTTCGACCCCGTGACCCGGAAGTTCTCGCTCGATATTACCCCTGAGGCGCTTCCCTATATTCTCAAGCACGTGACCAAGGGAATCGTCGATCTCGAAACCGGTATCGATACTCCCGGCGGGGCCGGGCGGATGGGCGGCAAAAAGTTCCGGCTCAAGGGACAACAGCCCGACGGCACCGTTATCGTGAAGTTCAAAAACCGGTTTGGGACCGGGGTGGTAAAGGACGGGCAGATCCGGGTCAAGGAACTCATGCCGGTCGATCTCCGCACCGGGAAAAATCCTGACTGGGAACAGGTCGTGGAGCAGAACCGGTACCATCTTAAAAACCTCGAACGATCATCAGTCCGGATGATCAAACAGCATATCCATGACCGGCCGAAGTGCAACGTCTCGTTCTCGGGCGGCAAGGACAGCACGGCGGTGCTCACGCTCGCGAGAAAGGCCGGGGTGACAGAGGCGTTCTTCCTCGATACCGGTATCGAGTTTCCCGAGACCATCGCGTTTGTGAAATCGCAGGGCGTCCCGGTGATCGAAAAGGCCGGGGACTTCTGGCAGGCGGTCGAGAAGGCCGGGCCTCCGGGGAAGGACAACCGGTGGTGCTGCAAGCTCCTGAAGTTGCGCCCGCTCAAGCTCCACCTCGCGGAGATCGGGGCCTGCGTCACGGTGCAGGGCAACCGGTGGTACGAGTCGTGGAATCGTGCTTCCCTTGAAGAGACCAGCCAGAACCCGGCTAACCCGCTCCAGCTCAACATCTCCCCGATCCGGAACTGGCGGGCACTCGAAGTCTTCCTCTACCTCTGGTGGCAGAAGGCCGCGATGAACCCGCTCTACGAGAAGGGGATCGAACGGATCGGGTGTTATGTCTGCCCGTCCATGCTCGAGAGCGAGTATGAAGACCTGAAGGTCATGCACCCGGAGTATGCCCGGCGCTGGGATGCAGTTCTTGTGGAATACGCAAAGAAGAGGGGCCTTCCCGACGCATACTACACATGGGGGCTCTGGCGCTGGAAGGCGCTGCCGCCCAAGATGCGGGAACTCTGCCGGGACCGGGGCATCCCGGTACTGGATGATTACACCCTGCAGGCAGAACCGCCGGCAGGACGGGAAAAAACGGTTGAAATAGCAAAAGAGAGAACCATGGAACCGGATATGGCAGCACAGGAGACCGGGGGATATAATGTGGATGCGATCCGCAGGGATTTCCCCATCCTCGGCGATATCATTTATCTTGACAATGCAGCGACGAGTTTCTCTCCTGAACCCGTGATCGCGGCACAGGTCGAGTTCGAGCACCGGTACCGGTCAAACGTGGGCCGGGGCGTCCACCGGCTTACCAGTATCGCCACCCAGAGGTACTGGCACGCCCACGAGAAGGTCGCGGAGTTCATCGGCGGCAAGAACGGCGTCACGGTCTTTACGAAGAACACCACGGAATCGGTGAACATGGTTGCGCAGGGTATGAACTGGAAGCCCGGCGACCGGGTTATCACTACCCTCCTCGAACACCACTCGAACCTGCTCCCCTGGAGAAATCTCTCCAGACAGAGTGTCGCCACCGATATTATTGGGATTACCCCGGATTACTCGCTCGACCTTGCCGCACTGGAACAGGCAATCACGGATACCACCCGGGTCGTGGCCGTCACGCAGGCTTCAAACGTGCTTGGCATCGTGACCCCGATACCGGAGATCGCGAAGATCTGCCACGATCATGGTGTGCTCCTTCTCGTCGACGGGGCACAGGCCGTCCCGCACCTGCCGGTAGATGTGGAAAAACTCGGCTGCGATTTCTACTGTTTCTCAGGCCACAAGATGCTCGGGCCGACCGGAACCGGGGTGCTCTGGATGAAGGACCTCTGCATCGAACCGTCAGTGCTCGGCGGCGGCATGGTCGATGCGGTGACGAGCGATGGCTGCACGCTGGCGCAGGGCTACCAGCGGTACGAGGCGGGGACGCCCAATATCGCGGGGGGGATCGGCCTTGGCGCTGCGGTGGACTATCTCCAGGCAATCGGGATGGAAAAGATCCACCGGTACGAGACCGATCTTACGAGCCGGCTCATCACCGGCCTCTCAAAGAACCCTAAAATCCATGTCTACGCCCCGCAGAAACCCGAGAACCGGATCGGGGTTGTCTCCTTTACGGTCGACGGTTCCCATCCCCACGAGGTGGCCCAGCAGCTCGATGAAGTGGCGGATATCATGGTGCGGTCCGGCCATCACTGCTGCCAGCCGCTCGTTGAGAGTCTCGGGATTCCCGACGGGACTGTACGTGCGAGCCTTGCACTCTACAACACCCGGCAGGAGTGCGACATGCTGGTCGCAACTCTCGAAGAACTCACCCGGTAAAAAAAGGGACTGGCGCTTCTTGTAAGAATCCTCTCCAAACTACGGTGTCTCTGGGATTTTACTGATTTTGCGAGGGTGACCCCCTCTCTCCCCCAGAGGGTGAGGTAACGCAAGGAGTGCGTCCCCTTGACCCCCCTTTGATTATTCCGCTATGAGAAAATTTCCCACAGACCCTTTGAGGGCCTCTCGCAATATTGGGGATACCGCCGTCAAAAAGAGCGTCAAACTGTTATCACAATAATTTCTCCAGAGTTCAGTTTTTGTTTTTATTGCCGCGCTGCCACGGTTTATTACGCGTCCCGCCCTATATCCGGTGAACAATATGGACAACCAGATCTTTTCCGAGGTCTTTATGCGGGCACGGGAGCAGCATCCCCTCGTCCATCACATCACCAACTACGTGACCGTCAATGACTGCGCCAATATTACCATCTGTGCCGGTGGGGCGCCGGTCATGGCGGATGCCCCTGAAGAGGCCGGGGAGATGGCAGGTTTTGCCGGGGCCCTTGTCCTCAACATCGGGACGCTCAATTCGGGGATCATCGAGAGCATGATCCTTGCCGGGAAAGCAGCAAACACCCGTAAGATCCCGATCATCCTCGACCCGGTCGGGGCGGGGGCAACCCGGCTCCGGACCGAGAGCACCCGACGCCTGCTTGACGAACTGACGATTGCGATTATCAAGGGAAATGCCGGGGAGATCGGGGTGCTTGCCGGTGCAGACGCGAAGGTCCGGGGCGTGGACTCGGCCGGTGTTGCCGGTGATATTGTCAGCATCGCCCGGGACTTTGCGGAATCAACCGGCATCACCGTTGTCTCCAGCGGGGCGACGGACATTGTCAGCGATGGGAAACGTGTCCTCTTTGTCGAGAACGGCCACCCGATGATGGGCGCAATCTCGGGGACCGGCTGCATGGCATCTTCAGTCACCGGAGTCTGCGCAGCGATTGCCAAGGATACAGTGATGGCTGCAGCAACCGCCCTTGCGGCGTTCGGGCTTGCAGGGGAGCGGGCTGCGGCACGGGCACAGGGACCCGGCACGTTCAAACCAGCGCTCTTTGACGAGATGGCAGCACTCACCCCTGCCGACATAAGGGCCGGAGCCCGGGTAAAATCTGCGTGAACTGAACCCTATGGTACTCGACCTCTACGTTGTCACCGATGAGACTCTCGGAAGGGGATATTCCCACGCGGAGATCGCAAAGCTCGCCTGTGCCGGGGGAGCCGATGCAATCCAGCTCCGGGACAAGTGCTGCAGCATGAGGGATCTCTGCCGGGCCGGCCGGGAGATCCGGGAGATCACGAAAGCATCCGGGACGCTCTTTATCGTGAACGACCGGCTCGACATCGCACTTGCCTGCGGGGCGGATGGTGTACACCTCGGGCAGGGCGACCTTAAGGTGGATGTGGCCCGGCAGATCGCGCCCCGGCCGTTTATCATCGGTATCTCAGCAGGGATGGTCGCGGAGGCGGTCGCAGCCGAAGAGGCGGGGGTAGATTACGTAGTATTGAGCCCCGTCTTTTCCACCACCTCCAAGGACAACGCCGGCCCCGGCCAGGGTCTTTTCGTCCTGCGGGAGATGAAAGAATCAGTCTCAATCCCGGTGCTCGCTATCGGGGGAATCAGCAGGGATAACGTGAGTTCAGTGATCCGGGCGGGGGCGGATGGCGTCGCCGTGATCTCGGCAGTGGTCGGACAGCCGGATATTACGGCAGCAGCCCGGGACCTCAAAGAGCGGATCGTGGCGGCAAAGGCGGAGCGCCGGCAATGACAAACGATATCTTCGTGCTCCACGAGCACTTTTCAAAGCACCACCATTTCGACTTCCGGCTGGAGCGGAACGGCGTCTTAGTGAGCTGGGCGGTGCCAAAGGGGCTGCCGGAGACGCCCGGTGAGCGCAGGCTTGCCATCGCGGTCGAGGATCATCCCCTTTCCTACGGTAACTTCGAAGGAACGATCCCGGAAGGGCAGTACGGTGCAGGAGAAGTAAAAATAGCAGATGCCGGCACGTACCAGACCCTTGAATGGACAAGCGAGCGGATCGAGGTCGTACTGCATGGTAAAAGGTTCGCCGGAAAATACGTCCTTCTCCGGTTTGCAAAGGCCGGCGAAAAGAACTGGATCGTGCTGAAAGGAAAAGAAGGCTGACTGGCGGCAGCCGTCCACCGGTCCACGTCACCTTCGATATCGTCGACCGTGCAACCGGTACTACGCTCGGGCACACGGAACAGGTCATCGGCTGGGATACAAAAAATGACACCGCTGTGATTGGGTAGTCCTTTTGCCGTGGTCAATACCTATTTAGGCCGGGGGAGGGATTCACTGGTATACTAAAAAGGA
>JBEKTA010000032.1:0-11187 GCA_049516515.1 Methanoregula sp.
CGATGCAAGCGGCGGGACCGACAGCGAAGGAAACCCGGTGGGTGTCGGGAATCACGACCCGGCAGAAGACGTAAAGTTCCTTGGCTTTGAGATGACGATGTGGGTCTATGGGATCCTCGACAAGCACTGGTCCCGCCTCTCCCGCCAGGCATCGGTCAAGACGTTCTCCATCCACCAGGGCATTGCCGAGGTCTTTACCGGCCTTGGGATCACTCCCGATGAAGTGCGTGAACTGGAACTGCTGCTCAAACTCGATCTCGTCCACGCACAGATGGAAGAACTCGTGCCGTTCTGTGCCGAGATTGTCAGGATCTCAAAGCCGATGCTTGTTGTCGGGAACAAGGTCGATGAGACTCCCGAGGCCTTCCGGGAAAAACTTGCCGCACAGAAAGTTGCGTTTGTGAGCGCCGCATCAGAACTTGCCTTGAGAAATGCCGCGACGGCAAACATGATAAAATATCTCCCGGGCGACAAGGAATTCAAAGTCGCGGACGGGGTCACCCTCTCCGCACCCCAGAAAGCAGGTCTTGTAAAGATTGCAGAGGTCATGAAGAAGAACAACGGGACCGGAGTCCAGGACGCCATCAACCGTGCGGTCTTCGAACTGCTCGACCGGATTGTCGTGTACCCGGTGGAAGACGAGAACAAGTTCTGCAACAAGCAGGGCGATGTGCTGCCGGATGCATTCCTGATGAAACGCGGATCGACACCGCACGATCTTGCGTTCCAGGTGCACACCGATATAGGGAAGGGATTCCTCTACGCGATCGATGCCCGCACCAAGATGCGGATCAAGGAGAACCATCTTCTCAAGGATGGGGACATCATAAAAATCGTGAGTGCCGCGAAGTAGGCGCCGGCAGGCGGCACTGTGTGACGGGTGTCATCCTATTGTCAGACACCCGCGCCGCTCCTGCGCGAAATTTGCCCTTTTTTTCACGATTTTGGCCTGAATCGGCCCCCGTTTACCACAAACCTTATAACATGACGCAGTGTATAGGGGAAATACCGATAGAACGGAGGTGAATCCATGGGTGGAGAAATATACCAGGCACAGGTGATCAGGAACTTCTTTGACACCATTACCGGTACAGACAGGAACCTGACACGCATCTACATGTGTGTCATGAGCCTCGCAAAGCTCCGCATGGAGACCCCGGAAAAGATGGCGTCCCTGCTCGACCAGCTAAAAAAGAGCAAGATCAAAAAGGAGCTCTCGGTCGACCTTCTTGACTATGTCTGCGATGCAGCAAACGAGCTCGAACTGGCAAGCGTGCAGACTGCGTTTGGCGTCAAGGACATCAAGGATATGGCGCAGGATTTCAATGCGGTCAGCCTTGACAGCCTGTAACTTTTTTTCCCTGTTCTGTAGAAATTGTTAAGGATTATTTGACGCTCCAGGGGCTCCACCCCGCCGCTCATGGCGCCCCGGTTGCGATAGTGTCGTATTACCTGTACACAAAAAATACAGAATATTTTTGTACAGGTAATACCGAGGCATCACATGCGCCATGCGCCCTCGAACGGGGGCAGGGCTGGCGCAAGGGGGGTGATTATATTTCAGGAAATAGATTTTCCTCAGAACTGATTTTTCTTTTATAAGAGGAAAGCCCGGATGGGCCATTTTCTGACCCGGGACATGAGATAACCTGTAACCGTCAGATAAAACAGGTTTTGAGGGTTATGGAATACCCAGCGCCCGCTTGTAAGTACCAAGCATCGTTATAACATACGTCCGGTGTTCGTCCAGCGCCTGTTCATCATCCGGAGACGTGATCACCGCCACTGCATAGAGCAGGAGAAGGGCATTGTCCAGTTCGAGCGTGTCAGGATCTTCAATACGATCCGGGGGCAGGTTCACCGCAAGGTACGCATGCTCGGCATCCGTGAAAGGGACCACGTCATCCGGCTTGACCTGCGCGTTCTCAAGTGCCTCCGCGTAGGCGCGTACGATCGTAAGCGCTCTTTTGAGGGCCTCGCTGCCGCTGCCATCCGGTACCTGCGAAAGCGCGGTCGAGCATTCGCGCAGGGCCTTCTGGTACAGCTCGAATTTGTATGCAAAAAATGCCGAGGCAATTACATGTGCGGTCTTCTCAGGAATCCGGCTGAAAACGGGTCTCATCCGTTCAATGTAAGCATTGAGAAATTTCTCCATGGTCTCTCCTTTCAGGCTTGTTATGCGCCGGGCGCACCCGAGCGCTGGAACAATGAATAGAGTACTTGGGCGGAAATCGGACATGAAGATATCCTTCCTTTGGCTCACGCAGCCACGCTATGGATCTAACCCGGAGCATCACGGGTTTATATGAGAATAAACGACCAATATCCATCCACTGATTTATGGGCACTGTAATCTTTTCCGATGTACATGCTGATGCGGATGCTCTCGGCCTTGTCGCAGCGTATATCCGGGACCCTTCATTTCCGGCGCGCTTTGGGCCGGTCGATACCCTTGTCAATCTCGGGGATCTCCTGCACCGGGGCAACTGCCCCGAGACGACTCTTGAGCTCGTGCAGGATCTGGCGAGGGAATTCCGGCTGGTGTCTGTTATCGGAAACCACGACCATGCATTCTTAAACGGTGTCCCGGTCTCAGGGAGCGACGAGACCAGTACCTTTCGGCACGAACAATTGCGCGGTTCCCCGCTCCTTGATATTTTTTCCGGCATGCCGATGGAATGGGTGGATCGCGCAATGCTCTTTGTCCATGGAGGGCCGCTCGATCTCGGCACCCAGACCCTCCGGCTCAAGTGCTGGCAGCGGTTGTCCCATACGGCCGGAGACTCATTTACCGGTTACCATTATACCGCACCCATGGCGTTTGATGCACTCGAAAAACGCGGCCTTTCCTACATGGTCTGCGGGCACCAGCATACCCATATCTGCTGCCGCAAAACCACCCACGGGATCAGGGAGCAGATAATCCGGTTTGTACCTGAGACGGCTACCGGATTGCCGGGTGGTGAGATCGATGTGGCAGGCATCCCGCTGGATATGCCGACACTCTTCAGGCTGGGCGGCTGCCACGGGGATATGCCTGAATTTGCCTATGCTGACGATAAAACCTTCACGTATATCCGGGTTGCCGGCAGGAGCCGGTGCATTAGTACTCCATGATTCCATGAAGTGAGGCCAAAGTAAATCCGGCGCGGGCCGCATAAAATGGCCGGAAAACCGTTATTTTTGAAAGATTTTATGCATTACCTGAAAATCCAGCGATAATTTTTGGGATACATTTATATACCGTTACCACAGAGTGGTTATTATGCCTCGTGCAGGCGAGGGGCGATCGATCCGGATTGATCCCGAGGTGTATGAGGCTTTGCTAGCGCTCAAGCGTGGCAACATGACCTTCAGCGATGTCATTGCACAGATGCTCCACGAAAGCTATGGCTGGTCGGATGCCTTCCCGCCCAGCCAGAGCGAACTGGGGGATTTTGTCGGGACGGAGACACCGGATGAGTGATACAATCGGAATTTCCTCACATGATGGGTGGACACCAGTCATGCATCCGTCGTGTGTCAGTACAGCGGGCTGGCACATCAGGGACGACATAACACAGGAAAGATTAGCGCTGATCATCGAGAATGTCGAAGACTTGTTCACATAAAAAAATGGAAAACAAAAAATAGAAAATGGATCGCGCCGGTGTTTTACCCTCGCACCGGTTCGTTCATCTGAAATTGCACGGTCTCCCCTACAATCTCATGTAATTTTTTTACCAGTTCTTCTTCTAAGAGCGGGACTGATGCATTGAGTTTCGTTCTCCATTCGAGAAGATCCTTTTGTTCTTCCTCTTCGTGAACACGCATGGTTTTCAGCTGCTCTTTCTCGCGTTCGAGTGACTTCATGCGTGAAAGCACCGGATGGGACAAAAGACACTCTTCGGATTTGAGGCACTGCTTCTTGAGCTCGCGGTACCGGGTACACAGTCCGCTCACATCACCGGAGAATTTCCCGGTATCTGAAAAGATCGCACGTTCTTCCTTGTTTTTTAAGAGGATGTCGCCGTCATCGATCATCGTCTGTACCACAGGGCACGCCATGTCCAGGGCGCGGGCTATCGTTTCCGCAGCTGCCACCTCGTGATCGGACAGGATCTCCATGGCGTCTTTGAGAATATGGACTTCCTTTGACAGGTGCTTGCGGGTGGCGATCTTCTCGGCTTTTCTTAAGACATGAGACGAAGTCATGGTAAGCGAGGCATAGTGCCGCATGAGCTCGTCACGCTGCCGGACCAGTTCCGCACACCGGACACGCTCGGCATCAAGCGTCAGCAGTGCGGGATCGGTCGAGAGTCGGGCCATCTCACCGGTAATTGCATCGAGACGCTCGCAGATCTCTGCAATGCGCGACCTGATCCGTTCTTCCTTCCCGAAAGATCGTTCCAGATCGCTTCGGGCATCGCGCAGCGCAGTATATGCGGTGCGTGCGGCCTCGACCCGGGCCGTTTCCGCCTTGAACCGGCCAAGGGCCTTGGTCATCACGTTGATCTCCCGGCCGATGGCATCAATGCCGGCTTTGGTCCCTTTCATCTCTTCAGGGAAAGCAACCATGAGGTAACGGCCCTGGCCGCGGACTGCGTTTAAGGCGCCTTTCACGCATTCAACTGCCGCGGTGTAGAACTCCTCCGGCTCTTCGGGGAGTTCCTTTGCAAGTGAGGCGTTCATGGCCTTTAAGAAAAGGGGCAGGGAATTTTTTGCAATACTTTTGATCTTCGGGTGGGTCTCGGGATCCTGGTCTGCACCTTTGAGATTATTGACCATCAGCTGGAGGTTCGCGGTGGCGTTTCGTATGTTGTGGATCGGCTCCTGCACCTCAGCGCTGACACTGTCACGTGCAGCCTTCTCCCGTTCATCAAGCCACAATGGGACTTCCTCAAACGTCAGGCAGACCTGTTTATCGGGCGCAGAGCCAATGAGCGATTTTAAAAATTTCAGCATCGGACACTCCGGAACTACCGAATCATGGGGTAGCAGATATCATGATCATTTGTCCCTGAAACAAAGAAAATGTTCCCGGTCACAAGTCGTCGCGTGCGATAGCCCGGAGGCGTTCTACCCCGTCAATCTCGTTTATCACGGTCACGACCGCTGGCGGGACAAGATGTTCCCACGGTTCGCCGTTAAGCATGCGGCGCCGGATCTCGGTACCGCTATGCCGGTCGCGCTCGTACATCGCAGGAGACTGCACATCCACGCCGGCTTCATGGAACAGCCGGACCACGAGCGGGTTTGAAGAATAGCAGGTATCAAACGGCGGCGTCATCGATCTGACATGCGCGGCCCAGAGCGCATTCCTCTGCACATCCTCGATCGGGATCACATAGTACGGGCACCGGAGGGACGTGAGCGCCCGGGTGATCATCAGCACGCGCTCACCGGCCGTATACGGGTTCTCTGTCGTGTGGGAGAGCTGCGCGCTCCCGACACCGATGATGATCTCGTCGCACGTCCGTGCGAGTTCTTCAAGGACTGCCTGGTGCCCGTTGTGATAGGGCTGGAACCTGCCCACATAAAATCCGCGCTTCATTTTCTCTCTCCCGCATTTGCGATCCGTGCAGCAAAGGCTCCGGCCGTGAACCCGGCGTCGATGTTGACAACGGCAATGACCGAACATGACTGGAGCATGCTCGCAAGCGCCGCACGCCCTTGTCCCATGTACCCGTAACCGGTGCTGACCGGGACACCAAGCACCGGTTTGTCCACGAGACCGGCGACAACGGCCGGGAGCGTTCCTTCCCGGCCTGCACAGACAACAAAAACATCCGCGTCGAGCAAAGGTTTGAGCGCCGGGAACAACCGGTGGATGCCGGCCGCTCCCACATCGTACGCGGTTCGGACCGTGCAGCCCATCTCTTCAGCGATGATCTTTGCTTCCTCTGCGACACGGATATCCGATGTCCCTGCCGTGATAACAGCGACAATTCCACCGGTCGGTTCCGGTGCGGGACCGGTCGAGAGAACAAGCACGTGGGCCGGGGTACTGTATTCTGCCGTGATCCCTTTTCCGGTGCACCGTGCCTGCACCACGGACGCCTGTTCGGGTGTCACGCGCGTGACGACACAGCGGCCGGCGGTCTCCGCATGCCGGACTGCAATCTCTGCAAGGTGTTCGGGGTCCTTTCCCTCGGCAAGGACCACCTCCGGCATCCCGCACCGGACTGCGCGGCCGAGATCGAGACAGGCAAAATCCCCGACCCGTTCAAGGCGGAGTCCTTCGATCTCCTGTGCAGCATCGTCGAGCGCGATCTCGCCGTTTTTGTACCGCTCAAGGAGGGCTTTTAGCACCGGGTTTGCATGCATAATGTGATAATACAGATATGGAGAGGCGTAGTATAAGTTAGTTCATTGCCATGTCGTACCTGCTCTATGTCGGATTGTTTGGCGCGGCTGCCACGATCTTTCTCTGGCTGCGTGACGCGCGGATTTTTTTCAGGACTGGTCTTTCTGGGTACCGGAAAGCGGCATACTGGGGCGTGCTGTACGGTGCCCTCGCAACGTTCGGCCTGCTCTGCACGATCGCAAGTGACATGTTCGAACTGCTGGGACTTGGCCTGATCCTTGCTGCACTCTATCTCCAGGGACGGATGACACGCGAGAAGATCTGGACGGGAAGCGAAAGCACACTCGAACGGACGCTGGGCAGCGCAAAACACCCTGTATCAAACAAAAAATAATGGTGCGGCGGGAAATACACAATAAGGATGTACCAGGTATGATCCAGAAACCACGAGGCACACGGGATTTTCTCCCTGATGAGATGGAAGCGCGGCGCAGTACCGAAGCAAAGATGCGCGAGGCAGTGCGCCGCTGGGGATACCGGGAAGTATGTACACCTGAATTCGAAGACCTCGAACTCTTCACGATCAGGTCGGGTGAGGGGATCATGCAGGAAATGTATGTCTTTGAGGATAAGGGGGGCAGGAAAATGGCCCTGCGCCCAGAGATCACGGCAGCCGTGATCCGGATGTACATTAACGAGGCAAAGGTCGCGCCAAAACCCCTGCGCTGGTGCTACTTTGCCGACTGTTTCCGGTACGAACGCCCGCAGAAAGGGCGGTACCGGCAGTTCTGGCAGTTCGGCGCGGAACTGATCGGGGCCGACACCGCGATTGCCGATGCAGAAGTGATCATGCTTGCCGCCGACGCGCTCAATGCAACCGGTGTCACCTGGGACCTCAAGGTTGGTCACCTTGCATTCATGAAAAATCTCTTAAAAGACCTCGAACCCTCTGCCCAGCGCCGGGTGATGGCGCACCTCGACAAGAAGGATTTCGACGGCCTCAAGACTACCCTCTCGGAAATGGGCAAGGCTGATCTTGGCGAGTCGCTCACCGCACTCGTGGAATGCCGCACTCTTGGCGAAGCCTTCGAGATCGCCGGGACGATCCCGGAGAAAGAGCGCGTGGAGCAGATGACCGGGATCCTTGACGCATCCGGTGTCAGTTATTCCCTCAACTTCGGGATCGCCAGAGGGCTTGACTACTATACCGGCATGGTCTTTGAAGGATTTGCCCACAACCTCGGCGCGGAGAACCAGATCGTAGGCGGCGGGGCGTACCGGCTCGCGCACCTGTTTGGCGGCGATGATGTCGCTTCCGTGGGTTTTGCCATCGGGTTTGACCGGGTGATGGTCTCTCTGGGCGATGTGCAGCCCAGAAAAGATACCATTGTCGGGATCGTATGCACAAACGAGGGGCGCAGCGTCGCGCTCGCAGTCGCAAAGTCATTCCGGGCCGAAGGGATAAGGGCGGAGATGGATCTCATGGAGCGCGGGCTTGGGGCACAGATGGCACATGCAGCGAAGTCGGCGGACTTTGCAATCGTGATCGGTGCACGGGAGGCCGAAGCCGGCCAGGTCACGCTCAAGGATCTTCACTCGGGCGAGCAGAAGACGCTTGCTCCGGCCGCGGCGATAGCCGAGGTGAAAGCGCATGGTGCTCGCTGAGGAACTCGCAAAGCAGCAGCGCAGTATCAGTGTCGCGGAATTTTTCGAGAAGAACAAACACCTGCTGGGTTTCGACTCTCCGACCCGGGGCGTCATTACCACGATCAAGGAAGCGGTGGATAACGCGCTTGATGCCTGCGAGGAAGCGCAGGTGCTTCCCGACATCTACATCAGCATCAAAAAGACCGGTCCCGAGATATTCCGGATCATTGTCGAGGACAACGGTCCCGGCATCGTCCCCGCGCAGGTTCCGTTTGTCTTCGGGAAACTGCTGTACGGCTCACGGTTCCACCAGATCCGGCAGACCCGGGGCCAGCAGGGGATCGGGATCTCGGCAGCGGTACTTTACGCGCAGCTGACAAGCGGCATTCCCACGGTTGTCATCTCGCGCACCGGGGTAAAGGAACCGGCGCACAAGTTTGAGATCCAAATTAAGATCGAGACAAATGAGCCCGACATTATCTCCCAGCAGACTTTCGAGTGGGACCGGATCCACGGCACCCGGGTCCAGATCGAGTTCAAGAGCACGATGTCAGCAAAGAAGAAACTGCTCGAATACCTTAAGTACACTTCAATCGTAAATCCCCACGCACGCTTCCGGGTAGAGCTGGACGACGAGTCGTTCACGTTCGAGCGGGTCAGCCAGGAAGTAATTGCCTGCCCGGTGGCGATCCAGCCGCACCCGCACGGGATCGAGTTCGGGCAGCTCAAACGGATGGCCGCAGCAAGCGATGAGAAACTGATCGATTTTCTGGTAAACGGTTTCTCCCGGGTCGGGAAGAAGACCGCACAGGAAATGTGCGAGATATCCGGTCTCAAGCAGACCACAAAAGTAAAAGGGCTCTCCGCGGAGGAACTTAAAAACCTGCTCGCCGCGATGCAGTCGGTTGCCGTGCCCGCCCCGCCGACCACCCAGTGCCTCTCGCCCATAGGTGAAGACCTGATCCGGCGCGGGCTTGACAAGGAGTTCCAGATGGATTTTGTTGCGGCACGGACACGGCCGAGCTCGGTGTACTCCGGCCACCCGTTTGTTGTCGAAGCGGCGATAGGCTACGGCGGCCGGCTTACCCCTGATGGCAATGCCACAATTCTCAGGTTTGCAAACCGTGTCCCGCTCATGTACCAGCAGGGCGCCTGCGCGGTCACCGAATGCGTGGCAAATGTCAACTGGAAGTTGTACAACATCTCCCAACAGGGCCTTCCCCTGGGGCCAGTTTTAATCCTTGTCCATGTGGCATCCACGAACGTGCCCTTCACGAGCGAGAGCAAGGATGCGATCGCGAGCATACCGGAGATCGAAAAGGAGATCGTGCTTGCCCTCCAGGAACTCGGCCGCGAGCTCAAGACGTTCCTCTCGCGCCGTGACCGGAACAAGCTCGCGGAGGACCGGGCACGGGCAGTCTGCGCAGTCATCCCGGAGATCGCGGTAAAGGTGAGCGAGATCGTGGAAAAACCGGTCGTCGACACGACCCCCATTGAGGGGAGGCTGATGAAGAAGCTGATCGCAAAGAAATGGACCCGGGACGGCAAGGTCACCATTGAAGCGAACAACTACACCGGGAGTGATGTCGAGATCTCGGTCTATGATATCTCCGCGGACAACGCGGCCGATGCCGATACGCCTCCCGCATTCTCAACCGAGATGGACGGGCAGTTCACGAAAGTCTGGAAGGTGGCGATCGCAAAACAGACGGTCTGGCGTGTCACATATACCGGCAAAGGTGGCGGCATGCTCGACATCCGGGGGATAGAGGATAACAAGAAGATGGTGGTGGATCTCGATGTCTAAAGAGGAACTCGATGCACGGTCGATGAAGGCGCTCATGGCGATTGCGTCTGCCTGGTACGACCAGATGACAGCCGGGGAGATCCCGTCCATCTCGCTTCCCACCCGGACAAAATACAACATAGAGTACGACGATGCAAGCGAGGTCTGGAAGTACGGGGACAAGGAGAGCCTGCGTACCGCGGCAACCGCAAAGAGCGCGACGCACCTCTTAAAGATGGCCTACGTGATCGGTTTTGTCAAGCAGCAGCTCATCGAGAACCGGTCCTCGACATTAAGAGAAATGTATTACATCTCGGAGGGCTGGAAGCGCGCGAAGTTTGGCGCGCAGGACGAGAGCAACTTCCTTGTCGAAGATCTTGAGATCATCTCCGATGTCCCACGCGAAGGTTTCCATCTCCGGCCCGAAGAGAACGGGGCAAGCATCTATGGCCCGATGCGGATCCGGGAGCCGACCCGGCGGGGCCTCAAGCTGATCCACTGCCAGGACGACGTGGGATCTGCCGGGTATTCCATCCCGAACAATGTTGAGAACCTTGAGCTGGTCGATCACGATGCAAAATTTGTCATCGCCATGGAAACTGGTGGTATGTATGACCGGCTGATCGAGAACGGGTTTGACGAGGAGCACAACGCGATCCTCCTCCATCTCAAGGGCCAGCCGGCCCGGTCGACACGCAGGCTGCTCAACCGGATAAGCCAGACCTGGAACCTGCCGATCCTCGTCTTTACCGATGGCGACCCGTGGTCGTACCGGATCTACGCGTCTGTTGCGTACGGTGCGATCAAGAGCGCACATATGTCCGAACTGCTTGCAACGCCAAAAGCGCAGTTTCTGGGGTTGCAGCCCAGCGATATCCGGGACTATAACCTGCCTTCGGATAAGTTGTCTGACAAGGATGTCGAGGCGTTGAACTCCGAGCTGACCGATCCGCGGTTTGCAACGGATTACTGGAAGAAGCAGATCAATTTGCAGCTCGAACTTGGGTTGAAGTCAGAACAGCAGGCGTTTGCGGCCCGGGGGCTGGACTTTGTGACGAAGAAGTATCTGCCGGCCCGGATGAGTGAGATGGGTGTAATTTGAGGGATCTGTTTTTCGATATTTGGGTGATTGCAATTTTATTCCGAGGATATTAATTCAGGATATCTCTTTTTATTCATTTAATAGAGAGATGATCTTGGTATACACGTTGTCGGATTATTAGGAAATTAATAAAAACCCGGTTTATTGGAACGAAAAAATCAAGCATACATTTCGTTCAATGATCTATTAAAATAACTTAATAGCCCGTGGATAAAATAGATTATTACTGATTTTTGGTGTATCGACTATGATAATTACACGCAGTCCATTACGCATATCCCTTGGTGGCGGAGGTACAGATTTGCCATCATATTATCGGCAGCATGAGGGTTTTCTCATAGCAGCAGCGATTGACAAATATGTGTA
>JBEKTA010000033.1:0-11145 GCA_049516515.1 Methanoregula sp.
ACGGAGTTGCCTCTGCTACGGTAATGCAAAGTAATACTACGTCACCTATCTGCCCGCAACCCGTAACAATGCATGCGCAGTCCGGCAAACTGATCTCCCAGACAATTCTGGTCCCCGGAGTACCCTGAACGTTGCAGGAAAATTTCAGAACCTATTACCTGATCTCCCAAGCCAGCATCGTCTCCTTACTATGAGAATTCCCGGATAATCATTTGTTTATAGGAAAAATCTCGTTTTTGTGCTGATATGCCTCGGGATGGGGCGAAGAACCCTCTAAAAAATGTCATGGATAATCATGAGCACCGCAATGACAAGCAGCATGATCCCGAAGAACGACCGGATCCGATCCGCCCGGATCTTCGGGGCGATAGAAGCGCCCGCATACGCACCGATCGCTGCCCCGGTCCCGTACACTGCGAGGAACGGGAGCGACACGTTCCCGAGGGCTGCCTGCGTCCCGGCACCGGCAAGCGAGGTGAGAACGATCGCAAAAAGCGAGGTCGCGATCGCGTAATGCACCGGGATGCCGGCCACGACAAGCGCTGGCACAAAGAGTACGCCCCCGCTGATCCCGGTGGTGCCGGATACAAGGCCTCCTGCCGTCCCCCAGAGGATCAGGTGCGCGTACGGGATGCTGACAGGTCGGGACTTGTCGCTCTCTGTGGCTGCGTATACTTCAAGTGCCGGGCCCCGGGAGATGATCCCGACCAGCCGGCAGGCCGGCCTGAGCATCTGGATGGCGATGAGGAGCAGGACTGCGACAAAAAGGATGACAAGAATGCGGGTATCGATGTATGCGGTGAGCGCGACACCGAGTGCGGCACCGATCATGCCGGGGATGATCAGGCAGCCGGCTGCCGCATACAGGATCTTTTTCTGCCGCGCACAACAGAACGCAGCGGCAGCAGAGGCGCAGACCGTGACGGCAAGGCTGGTGCCCACAGCCATCCGCTGGTCGAGGCCGAAGATCAAGGTGAGGGTGGGAACATAGAGAAAGCCGCCGCCGAGTCCGACGACTGCGGCAACAATGCCGATCGCAAGAGCGGTAAGAAATGCGAAAACAGGCAGGATCATGCGGGGTTCCCCCGGTTGATCAGGATATGGTGACCTTCACGGGAAGCAGGATATCGTGCAGGAGTATCATGGCAACTGTGACAGGGAGGCCCGTGCGGGACCCGAAAAAAACAGTACCGGAGGTCTGAAGGTGCTGTACCCTCCGGTGAATATCTTACAAGACAATTATTGCATGAGGCGTGGGCGATCCGGATCATATGCGGCTGTACCTGACGCATGATCCGGATCACAGGGAGCTGATCGTCCTTTACTGGAGTGTCATGCCATTGGCATGACTGACCTTCTCTGGTGTTATTGATGTGTGGTGTCCCGAAAGAGCCCTGGATGGCTTTTTGACCGTAGACGTGTGGAAGCCGGGTCCATGACGGACAACAGTGACCCGCGTCATGTGTGAGGTCTGCGAACCGGTGCTGGTTGCAGTGCACGTGGAGCCTTGACATTACTGCATGGGCCTACAATCCTGCCCCGATCCCCTGACCCCGCAGTCCCTGCCGGACAGTGCAGCGATAACCAGGGTGTGCGCTGCCCTGGGTGCTGCATGGTCCGGGTGACTGAGGGTGAAACTCATGGTTCGTTCCTGTTCACAATTGTGAACTATATTTTATGTGGGCCGGTACCCTATTAATAAGTTAGTAAAGTGACGTGTTTTGCCGAAATTTTCCCCGATCTGTCTGAATTCATTACGGGGAAAAAAGAGCCCGGGAATTACTTCCCGGATAGTGCCAGGGACAACGCTGGCGGGAGAAATAGGGTGTAGTGGATTATTGATCCACCGGGCTAGTCGGCCGAATCTCATGTCAGAGCGCGAGCATGCGTTCGATCGCACCCCGGGCACGGGAGGCGATCTCTTCCGGTACCGTGATCCTGAGTTTGAGCGTGACCAGTGCGTCGCGGACCTTTACAAGGTCGGTCTTTTTCATGTTCACGCAGACGGCATTGTCCGAGAGGGGATAACAACGCTTGCCCGGGCATTCCTTGGCGAGCCGGTGCAGGATGCCGTTCTCGGTACCAATGATAAACTCGTTCTCTGGATCAGATTTCACATGACTAAGGATCCCCGAGGTGCTCGCCACGTGGTCTGCACAATCGATGACATCCGGCCGGCACTCGGGATGGACGAGCACGGCCGCATCCGGGTGTGCCTGTTTCGCGAGCACCACATCGGCCGGGGTATACCGGTCGTGGACGAGGCAGAACCCTTCCCACGGTAGGATCTTCTTATCAGTAAACCGCGCCGCGTACTGCCCGAGGTTCTTGTCCGGCACAAAGATCACCGTATCCTCTTTTACCGAATTTACCACCTTTACCGCGTTTGCCGAGGTGCAGCAGATGTCGCTCTCCGCTTTTACCTCGGCTGTCGTGTTCACGTAGCAGACGACCGCTGCACCGGGATGGCGGGTGCGTGCGAACCTGAGTTCGTCTGCGGTCACCATCCCGGCCATGGGACAGCAGGCATCCGGTGCGGGCAGCAGGACGATCTTTTCCGGTGAGAGGATCGCGGCGGTCTCGGCCATGAAATCGACTCCGCAGAAGACGATGACGTCGCCTTTCATTCCTGCAGCAGCACGGGCGAGTTCCAGCGAATCGCCAATGACGTCTGCGATGTCCTGTATCTCGGGACGCTGGTAGTTGTGCGCGAGGATGATCGCGTTCTTCCGCTCTTTAAGCCGCAGGATCTCCTCCTGCAGCATGGTGATGTCCTGCATCAGGTAGCACGTTCTCCCGGTTGTATCGTAATGGTATGTCATGGTGCATCAAATACCCGCTTGTCCGGTGGCCGTGTAACCGGTGGCCGGTACCGGGATATTTATGCCCACGGCGTTCCTATCATCTCATCAGACAATGAAAGTGATTCTGCCGGATCAGGGCATCCGGGTGATGGAGGATGGTCCCGGGACCGTCGGGGCGCTCCTGCACGAGATCGGGATAAATTCCCTTGAGGTGATCGTGTCCCGGAACGGGAAGCTCGTTCCCGAGCAGGCTGCAATCGGCGGGGACGACGAGATCCGGATCATCCGGATCGCGCACGGGGGATAGGATTGTGGAACCTTGTCCCGCCCGTGAGGAGTCGCCGGCCTGTGCCTGCTGTGGCGAACCGGCCGTGGTCTACCAGCCGGTCCCCCGGCGCCATCTATGCGGCACGCACCTTGTCCGGGATGTGGAAGAGCGCGTCCGTTCGACCATACAAGAATACGGGCAGATCTGCCCGGGCGACCGGATCGCGGTGGGCTTAAGCGGGGGAAAGGACAGCACTGCGCTCCTTGTGATCCTCTCCCGGCTCCTTCCCGCATGGCCGGGTTCAAGTCTCGTTGCCATCACCGTGGACGAAGGCATTGCCGGTTACCGTGCCGACACCATGCGGGCAGCGGAGTGCCTCACCAAACGGCTTGGCGTGGAACACCGGATTGTCACGTTTCGCGATCTTATCGGAGACAACCTCGATAACCTGCTTCTCGGGCGCGAGACGCAGGCCTGCACCATCTGCGGCATCCTGCGCAAGAAAGCACTTGCCGATGCAGCGCAGGCAGCCGGTGCAACCGCGATTGCCACCGGCCACAACCTCGATGACGAGGCACAGTCGGTGCTGATGAATGCGTTCAGGGGTGACCTGCCCCGGCTTGTCCGCACCACGGGTACAGGCACATCCACAGCGTTTCTCCCGAGGATCAAGCCCCTCATGGCAATCCCGGAAAAGGAGATCGCGTCCTATCTCTTCGTGCAGGACCTCTTTTCGGTGCTGCCCGAGTGCCCGTACACAAAGTATGCCCTGCGGGCCGAAGTCCGCACCCTGCTGTCGGACTATGAGTGCCGCCACCCCGGAACGATGCAGCACCTCATTGAGAGCAAAAGAACCATCGAAAAGTACTGTACCGGAACGCCGGTCATGGAACCCCTGCACCGCTGCCGGGAGTGCGGCGATCCCTGCTCCGGGGATCTCTGCCAGGTCTGCCGGCTCCGGCACTCACTGGGGAAGTGAGGGGGCGCCCTGGACGTGCTCGGGGTGGGAATAGATATTCAGTTTCGTGCTCCTTACAAACCCGACGATGCACATCCCGTTCTGTTCTGCGATGGTAACAGCAAGCGTCGTGGTCGCGCCGCGCGAGACCATCACCGGGATGTTTGCTATCAGGCATTTGCGCACCATCTCCGACGAGATGCGCCCCGAACAGATGGCAAACGTCTCTGAAAAATCGATCCTGTTCCTGAGCCCGTAGCCGATCACCCGGTCGAGCGCGTTGTGCCTCCCTATATCCTCGGAACGGGCGATGATACCGTTTGCCGATGCAAGCCCGACTACGTGGATGCCACCGGTTATTTTATGCAGGTCGGATTCAAGCACTTCTCTGACCGTTGTCCGGATCAGATCGGGGGAGAGGGAGAGCGCCGAGGTAATCTTTGGCAGTTTCTCGGTATCGATGTAGGATGTGGCGCCCCCGCACCCGGAGAGGATGGTCTTTTTGGGGCCGAGCACCTTGAAGAGATTTTTCGTGATGACACTGATCCTGTTCTTCTCGATCCTGATGGATTCAATCTCATCGGTGCCTTTGATGATCTGCTCGGTAAACAGGTAGCCGGTGACAAAGTCTTCGAGATTTACCGGGCTAATCATCGCGGTCATCGCGTGCCTGCCGTTCACGAACAGGGCCTCGGGCACCTCGTCGATCACTTCGTGGGTATCAGCTGTTGCCGATTCACCGTCGATCTTTATACAGGGGATGTGCCTGAACATCGGTACTGTCATCTGTGTCACCACGAAACTATCCGGTCAGGGTTTTCTTTTGGCAGGCGCGAGCACTTCATCCATGCTCCCGCTGCGGTACCCCCCGAGGTCGAGTGTCACGTAGGAGAACCCGAGCAGAGAGAGGGTGCCTGTTACCGCAGCATGCATATCCAGTAATGCGTGCATCTCCTCTATAGGTACTTCGATCCGTGCAACCGTCCCGTGCACCCTTACCCGTACCTGCCGGAACCCTTTTTTGTGCAGGAACGCCTCGGCCTCTTCGACCATGTGGAGTTTCTTATCCGTTATCGTATCCCCGTAGGGAATGCGGGAGGAGAGGCAGGCCGCAGACGGTTTGTCCCAGAAGTCAAATCCTCCGGCACGGGCGCACTCCCGGATATCGTTTTTGGTCATGCCGGCGTCAAGGAACGGGTGAACAATCCCCTCCTCGGTACTCGCGGCAAGGCCGGGCCGGTGCTCACCGGTATCCGAGACATTGATACCGTCGGCGACACAGGCAAGTCCCAATTCCTGTGCCCGCCGTTTTAAGACCGCGGCCGAGTTCTTCTTGCACCAGTAGCAGCGTTCGGCAGGATTTTTCGTGAACCGTTCATCGTCCATCACCGTTACCGGGAGAATTTCGAGGTGGAGGCCGTAGTCGCGGGAGATCCGCCGCGCCTCTTCGATGGCCTCACGGGGGACGACCGGGCTATCGAGAAGGACACACCGGCTCTTATCCCCAAGTGCCTCCCGTGCCAGCACTGCAAGCAGGCTGCTGTCCACGCCCCCGGAGAATGCGACCAGCATCGACCCCTGCTCTGCAATCTTTCCAAGGACAAGTTTGCGACAGGCCGTAGTGTCCATAATACCTCCCTGAAGTCTTGAAAAACCGTAATTAAAATAAAATGAAAATCAGCTACCGCACCGGTGATTGTCTGTGCTGCTGCTTCCGCACTGGTACTCCTCGCCCTCCCGGAGCTGGTGGCAGATATCGCAGGTGCGCTGCACGAGGTTCACGTCCCTGCCCTCTTTTAAATCCCGGGCAAGCTGTTCTATTGACTGCTTGATATCATTCTCGAACTCGATGCGGTAACCGCGTTTCCCGGAGAGGTACTGGGAGACTGCCGACGGTGCAATCTCCAGCATCCGCGCCGCTTCGACCTGCGACACGCCACATTTCACGAGCTCCACCGCGATTGCTGCACGGATCGCCGGCAGGACATCCCATACTATCTTCTGGCAGGGGGCTTCCATGGTATCACAACCTTTAAGTTATCACAATTGTTACATAAATACGTTGTATTCACAATTGTGAATTGGGTATTCAACCATAAAAAACCGTTGTCACATGTGCGCTAAAAACATGAAACACATGGCGCACTACCCGCAGGATCCGGGGCAGTTCATCCTTGAGGCTGCACCGGCCGGGAAGTACCGGGCCACATCTCTGTGGTAACAAAAGAATAAGTTAGAGCACCAACGAGATATATCACACGTACTTTAAGGAAAGAGAGTATGGGACACCAGCGCATCATCTACATGGATCACTCAGCAACGACGTATGCAAAGAAAGAAGTCGTCGATGCGATGATCCCCTTCTTTACCCAGCACTTCGGCAACCCCTCGTCCATTTACGGGATCGCCCGCGAATCGAAGAATGCCATTGACACGGCCCGGGCACAGGTGGCAAAAGCGCTCGGGGCTGACCCCGACGAGATCTATTTTACCTCGTGCGGGAGCGAATCCGACAATTGGGCGATAAAAGGCGTTGCCTATGCCAACCGGAAGCGGGGCAACCACATCATCACGACAGCAATCGAGCACCACGCCGTCCTCCACACCTGCCAGTTCCTTGAAAAAGAGGGATTTACGGTGACCTACCTGCCCGTCGACCGGTACGGCCGCGTCGATCCGGTGGACCTTGAGAAGGCGATCACCGACAAGACGATTCTCGTCTCGATCATGTACGCGAACAACGAGATCGGTACCATCGAACCGATCCGGGAACTTGCGGAGATCGCAAAGAAGCATAAGGTGTACTTCCACACCGATGCGGTGCAGGCAATAGGAAACGTGCCCATCGATGTGAAAGCGCAGAATATCGATCTGCTCTCTCTCTCCGCCCACAAGTTCTACGGCCCCAAGGGCGTCGGTGCGCTCTATATCAAGAAAGGTGTCCGGATCGAGAACCTGATCCACGGCGGCGGCCAGGAGAGAAAGAAACGGGCTGGTACCGAGAATATCGCCGGGATTGTCGGGTGCGGGAAATCGATCGAACTTGCAACGGCCGATATCGAAGGCCATAACATCAGGATCCGGGCGATGAGAGACCGGCTCTTAAAAGGAGTTCTTGAGAAGATACCCAATGCCCGACTCAACGGGCACCCGACCGAACGGCTGCCGGGGAACTTTAACGTCAGTTTTGAATTCATCGAAGGGGAGTCGATGCTCCTGTGGCTTGACGATGAGGGTATCTGCGCCTCAACCGGCAGCGCCTGCACGTCCGGCTCGCTCGAACCCTCGCATGTGCTGCTTGCCACCGGCCTCCCGGTGGAGATCTCGCACGGCTCGCTGCGGCTGACGCTTGGCGATGCCAACACCGAGGAGGATGTCGATTTCGTGCTTGAAGTGCTGCCGAAAGTGGTATCACGCCTGCGGGACATGTCTCCCTTGTACCAGAAGGCAAAAGAAGGAGGCCTATAATGTACAGCGAAACCGTGATGGATCATTTCAAAAACCCCCGCAATGTCGGGGAGATCGAGAACCCGGATGGTGTCGGGGAGGTCGGGAACCCGGTCTGCGGCGATATCATGAAGATCTTCTTGAAGATCGAGAACAATATCGTCGTCGACGCAAAGTTCAAGACGTTCGGCTGCGGGGCGGCCATCGCGTCAAGCAGCATGGCAACCGAGCTTGTCCGGGGAAAATCGCTCGAAGATGCCTGGCAGCTCTCCAACAAGGCGGTCGCCGAGGCACTTGACGGCCTGCCGCCGATAAAAATGCATTGCTCGGTGCTCGCGGAAGAAGGGATACATAAGGCGATCAACGATTATCGCGTCAAACACGGCCTCGAACCGTGGCAGGAAACGTCCCCCCATTCACATGAGCACGGTGAAGAGTCCGGGTGTCAGTTATAGGGCAGGAATTCCCGTATTGGATCCGGTAATATCAGGTAAAACAGATGCTCTCTCTACGCGAACGCGAACGGTACAAGCGCCAGATGATGCTCTTTGGGGATGACGGGCAGGAACTCCTCAAAAAGGCCAATATCTTTATTGCCGGTGCCGGGGGGCTTGGCTCCCCGGTCTCGATCTACCTTGCGGTGGCCGGGGTAGGAAACCTCACGGTGGTGGACAAGGACGTCGTGGAGCTCACCAACCTCAACCGGCAGATCCTGCACTACGACCGGGACATCGGGAGGAAAAAGGTCGAATCGGCAGAAGAGAAAATCAGGGCAATTAATCCCGATATTACCGTGAAGGTGATCGATACCACGATAGATGAATCGAACGCTGCCAGGCTCGTCGGCAGGGCTGATGGCATTGTCGACGCGATGGACAACTATCCCACCCGGTACCTGCTCAACGACGTCGCGCAAAAAAAGAAGATCCCGCTCTTCCACGGCGCTATACGGGGATTCTATGGGCAGGCGACGACTATTATCCCGGGAAAGACCGCATGTCTGCGTTGTATCTTCCCGTCTGCCCCCCCGAAAGAAGTCTTCCCCGTTGTCGGGGTGACACCGGGATTCATCGGCATGATCCAGGTTAACGAGGTGCTCAAGTACCTGCTTGGCACCGGTGAACTCCTGGCAAACCGTCTCCTGATCTGGGACGGGATGACAGCGCACGCGGAAGAAATTGCTGTCACACGAAACCCGGCCTGCATATCGTGCGGAGCAGGACCTGCATCAAAGAAGACAACAGCAGTAAATGCAAAGAAGATACCAATGGGGAAGAAAAAATGACTGTCAGGATTCGGTTTTTCGCCCGGTTCCGGGAGCTGCTCGGGACCGATATCGTGGTTGCTGTCCCAAAGAACAAGGGATTGTCTGACCTCATAAAAGATGTAGCCAGCAGGAACAAGGACGGGTACGATGCGATCTTCGATGAGAAGGGCGCATTCCGCGAGTTTGTGATCCTGATGCAGAACGGGAGACGCCTCGAAACGTCCGATGCACCAGAGATCAAGGTTGCTGAAGGCGATGAGATCGCGGTGTTCCCCCCGGTGGCGGGCGGATAAGCGGTAAAGGTGAGGTTATGATTGCGATCCAGACCGGGGATGTCGATATCGGGAAGCTGATCAACGAGGCAAAGCAGCGGGGGACCGGTGCGATCGTCGTCTTTGACGGGATTGTCAGGGATGATGATATACGGGAGATGGAACTGGAGGCGTACGAAGAGGTTGCGCTCCCTGAACTGGAGAAGATCGCAACCGAGGCAAAAAAGACCCACCATCTCCTCTCTGTCGATATCATCCACCGGATCGGCCGCCTTGCGGTGGGGGAGAACATCCTTATTATTGTCGTCAGCGCGGGGCACCGCAAACAGGCCTACGAAGGCTCCCGGTATATCATCGAGACAATAAAAGCCGGCGTCCCGATCTGGAAAAAAGAACTGACAAAAGATGGCGCCAGGTGGGTACCCGGCGAGCACCAGCACGGGTGCGGGGCCGGGAAATAACCCTGCAAACCAGGAAACCTCTTGGGTTTTTCCTGTTAAGCCACTTTTTTTTCCGTGAGTTTCCGGTACATTTCGTCGCCCACGCATTCCCGGGCGTGCTTGCACCACTGCACGCAGGATGCGATATTGTTGTAGATCACAAATCCGCATCTGCTGCACTTCACGGAGACATCGTTTGAGAATAGTTCCACTTCTTCCCCGCACTGCGGGCACTTCTTGATCGTCAGCGTCGGCGTCCGCAGGTTGGCCGCACCGGGACAGTGATCGAACATGTGACTATTCCTCTAACGTATGTTGTCCTCCCGGTACATGAACCGGACGGTTCCCCCGTTTAGTCTCATAAACAGGGGAACCGGCAAGGGAAGAGACCTGACATGTCGTCATATCTTCCACCGGATATGGCATGAGAATGGTGTACCTGCCATCCAAAGATGTATGAGCGCCCGGTGCAAAGATTCCGGCAGGTTATGACCGGGAAGCAGTTTATTTCAACGGTAAAATACGTGGCCGGCACAAAACCGGCCTTTCTGCTTTCCGAGATTGCGGTTTACCTGGACGAACCGCTGACGATCGCCCAGATGTACGCGGTGCTCCAGCCGCATCTCACCGAACTCGGGCTGGTTGCAAAAAAGACCAGTGAAGACTACACGATCTCGCGACTACTGCCCACCCCACCTTATATCCTGAACGCGGCCGAAGAAACACGGATCGATGCATACCTTGCTCTCTGTACCCTTCCACCGTCATTTGAAACGGCCATCGAACAGTACATCGCCGGGAAAACCGGCAAAGGCTGGTCTGATCCAATTATCCTTGAACGACTCCGCCGTGCCATCGTTGCCCAGAAGGATGATTACTGGAAACCGACGAACAAACGGTCACTCAAGTACACAAAAGGGTATTCGGTGTTCGGCTACCTTGCGTACCATTTCCCGGTCTACTTTATGCAGACCCGGCACCTGCTCGCACAGCTCGCCCGCGAGGGTCTGCTGAAACGTGAGATGACGATCCTCGATCTCGGCACCGGGCCCGGTGTCATACCGCTTGCCGTTTTGGATTTCTGGACATGCCTCGATACGGCCCGGGCAACGGTCGTTCCGGTCGAGCGTTCAAAGGAGCACATCGAGGCGTTTGGTGCTCTTGCACGGGGTGTTGCCACACAGAACTCCCACGTGACGATCGAGCCCCCCCGGGAAGCGGATATCACCGATCCAGCACATATCCCGCTCCCGGAGCGTGTCGACCTGATAGTCTTCTCGAACGTGCTCAACGAGCTGGCCGGCCTGCCGGTCGCAGCGCGTGCGGATATTGTCATGAAGTATGCAGAACGGCTTGCACCGGACGGGACGATCCTTATTATCGAACCCGCGGAGGAAGCGACGTCCACCGGCCTGCGTGTTCTTTCCTTAGCGTTAAAAAAACGGGGGCTTTCGATCTATGCCCCCTGTACCTTTGTCTGGGGCACCAACTGCACGCCGGACCGGTGCTGGAGTTTCCAGACCGCGCACTCGATACGGCCCACCCGGATCATGAACATGCTTGCGGCATGCGATGAGCCGTTCCGGTACGTGAACACCGACATCAAGTACAGTTACGTGATGCTGCGGAAGGACGGGAAGACACGCTCCTCCTGTCACATCCCAAAGGACACGAGAGCGCTGCGGCTGT
>JBEKTA010000034.1:0-11058 GCA_049516515.1 Methanoregula sp.
GGATTACGTTTTTCTCGATATCGAGACGCTCGGGCTCTTTTCCCGGCCGATCATCCTCTTTGGTGTCGGCACTATCGAGCAGGACCATCTTGTTGTCCGCCAGTACCTGCCGCGCGATATCTGCGAGGAGGCCGCAGCCCTCACCGCGACCGTGGAGCAGTTATCAGACTGCCGCCCGGCCCTTGTGACCTTCAACGGGAAGGCATTCGATCTCCCCTACGTACAGGACCGGCTTAGTTACTACGGCCTTGGTGCGATATCCCGGATCCCGCATTTCGATGTGCTGCACTTCTCCCGGCGCCGGTGGAAAGGCCAGTTTTCATCATGCCGGCTCTCCGCGCTTGAATCAGAGGTCCTTGGTGTTACCCGGACTGACGAGGTCCCCGGCCAGATGGTGCCGGAGTTCTATGCGACCTACTTAAAGACAAAGAACTGCGGCCCTCTTGTCCCGATCGTCGACCACAACCGGCAGGACGTGGTCTCGCTTACGCTTCTCTTCTTTTATCTGCTGGGGGAGATCTGTGGCTGTCGCTGACGTAGTCCGGCTCCTTGGAACAAACCCGGTGTACCGCAGCCGGGTCACCTGCCACCAGGTCTTTGACCCTGAGTCGGCCCGGTATGGCATGCTGGACGCACCGCTCCCCGCGGCTCTCGACGCATATCTCACTCACAGCGGCATCCGGCTGTACTCGCACCAGTGCGAGGCAATCAACGCGCTCCGGTCCGGGAAAGATGTGATCATCACTACGCCCACGGCAAGCGGCAAGACCCTCGCGTTCAACATCCCCGTGTTTGCCTCTCTCTCTTCCGACCCCGACGCCCGGGCGCTCTACCTGTACCCCACAAAAGCCCTCTCGAACGACCAGTTTGCCACCCTCAAAGCGATGGAAAAATTCACCGGCATCCCGGCAAAACCGGCGATCTACGATGGCGACACGCCGCAGTCGAAGCGGGCGGCCATCCGGGAGAACGCCCGGATCGTCATCTCCAACCCGCACGAGATCCACCAGGTCCTCTCGTGGCACGCGAAATGGAGCCCGTTTTTCTCGAACCTGAAGTTTATCGTGCTTGACGAAGCCCACCGGTACCGGGGGGTCTTCGGCTCCCAGATCGCGCTGTTGATCCGGCGCCTCCTGCGGGTCGCACGATTTTACGGCTCCGACCCGCAGTTCGTCCTCTCGACTGCCACCCTCGCAAACCCGGAGGAATTTGCCGGGCGGCTCGTGGGCCGGTCGTTCACCCTTGTTGATAACGATGGCTCCCCGCACGGGACCCGGCACTTTGTCCTCTACAATCCCTTCTACGATGGGATCGGGGAGCGCTCCGTTCACCAGGAGACAAAAGACATCCTGCTATCCTGCGTGAAAGGGGACCTCCAGACCCTCTGCTTTACCGGCTCGCGGAAGATGGCAGAGCTTGTCACCATCTGGACCCGGGAGGACGCCCGGCGTACTTCCGCACGGCTTGCAGAGAGCATTTCCGCGTACCGGGCCGGCTACCTGCCCGAGGAGAGGCGCACGATCGAGCGACAGCTCAAAAACGGGGAGATCCGGGGCGTCGTCTCCACAAACGCGCTCGAACTTGGCATCGACATTGGCTCGCTCGATGCGGTGATCATCGACGGGTACCCGGGCACAATGATGTCGACCCGGCAGCAGGCGGGGCGTGCCGGCCGGAAAGGCGGGGAGTCGCTTGCGGTGCTCGTGGCGCAGGCAAATCCCCTCGACCAGTACTTCATGCACCACCCGGATGCGTTCTTCTCCCGCTCGCACGAGCACGCGATCATCGATACCCAAAACCCCTACATCGTCTCGGGTCACCTGCTCTGCGCCGCGGCGGAGCTGCCCATCCGCGAAGATGCGAATGCCGGGTTTTTCGGGGAATCGTTTGCGCCCCTGCTTGCGGATCTGGCTGCAAGCGGCCTGGTTACAAAGACACCGCGCGGGTGGGTATATGCCGGTCGGGGCCGGGCTGCCGATGCGGTGAGGCTCGATGGTATGGCGGCCGAGAGTTTCCGGATCATGTGCCACGGCCGGCTGCTTGAGACGATGGACCGGGCGCAGGCCTACCGCGAGGCGCACAAAGGGGCGATCATGCTCCACCAAGGCGAGACCTATGTGGTAAATGAGATGGATCTTGACACCCACACGGTCCGGGTGACTGAGACGGATGTGGATTATTACACGCAGCCGTTAAAAGAGGTGGACCTACGCGTCATCGAAACACTGGAGACCCGGGACGTACAGGGCTCAAAATGTGCGTTTGGCAATGTCGAAGTGACCGAGCAGTACACCGGTTACAAGATCAAGAAGGGTGACACGATCATCGGCGTCGAACCGCTCTCGCTCCCGCCGCTCACGTTCCGGACAAAAGCCTTCTGGCTCCTCCTGCCCGACCCGGTTGCCACCGCCATCTCCGCTGCTGGCCTCGATCTCGCCGGTGGGCTGCACGGATCGGAACACGCGCTCATCGCGCTCATGCCCCTCCACGTCATGTGCGACCGGTGGGATATCGGGGGGCTCTCCACGCCCGCGTTTGGCGAAAACGGCGAGCCGACAATTTTCGTGTATGACGGGTACGAAGGAGGTATCGGCCTTGCGGAGAAAGCATTCGGTCTCCTTTGGGATCTTTTCAGGAGCGCGTACGAACTGGTGCGTGACTGCCCGTGCAAAAAAGGCTGTCCGTCCTGCATCTACTCCCCCAAGTGCGGGAACGACAACGTCCCGCTCGACAAGGAAGCGACCGCAAAAATTCTCTGCGAATTGTCACGGGTGCCGGAAAAATATGAAGGCATCGGGAGCACGGCCAGGCCGGGACCTGCCGCCCCGTAAATCCCATGTTGGGTTTCCAGTGTTAGTCCACGAGCACAACCCTGATCTCGGGCTCCGGCTCATCGCCCTCAAAGATGAACAGGTCGTCGATCGTTGCGTGCAAAGCCTTTGCAACATCGTGCGCCAGCTTGAGCGACGGGTTGTACTTCCCCTGTTCAAGAAAGACGATCGTCTCGCGCCGCACCCCGGTTTTTTTCGCAAGGTCATCCTGTGTGAGGGAGTACCGTGTCCGGTATTCCTTTATCCTTGTCTGCAAGGGGTCCACCTGCTTTGGAATGGTTGGGGTTTCACTCGACATCTCCTTTCCGGAAGAGATATGCCTGGAAGACGATGGCAGGGATCACGAGCAGGAGCACGGATATCTCCAGTGCATTCGGCCCGTTCAGGCGCACAATCCCGGCATACTCCCCCCAGAACAGCATCGTGATTCCGACGGTTCCGGTCATCCACGCGTACGAAAGACCGTATGCCCCTAACTTTTTCGAGCGCTCGTCCGATTCGGGATCTTCTCCGTATCGATTGTGCCGGATGATCCCGGTCACGAGAAATGCGCAGCCGGCCGCAAGCAGGGCAGCCGGGATAACCGCATTGCCCGGGCCGGAAAAAGCCACTGCGACCCCAGTCAGGATGAACAGGATGCCGATGATAATCCGGTAAATGTTTCTCAGTTTCATTGGTATCACGTCATTGGTGTTATTTATTTCTAACACACTTGGCATATTAAAGTTATCTGTTTCTAACATTAGCGGATGACGGAAACCCGGCCCGGCCATCCTGGTACGCGATCTTAATGACTAATGGCATTGCAGGTACCGTTACGCATGCCCCGTGTTCCACCGTTCAAGGAGGTCATCGCCCGCTCACCGCTTGTCTTTGTGATCAGCGTCGCTGGCGACAGCGGGTCGGGGAAGACGACGTTCACGAATGCCATCCGCCAGATCTTCGGTTCTGACCTTGTCGCCACCATCACGCTTGACGATTACCACAAGTACGACCGGGAGCAGCGGAAACACCTTGATATCACCCCACTCCACCCGGATGCGAACAATCTCGCGCAGCTTGAAACGGACGTTTCCCGGTTAAAGGAAGGGTACGCGATCACAAAGCCGGTCTACAACCACGCGACCGGGACCTTCGATCCCCCGGTCCCGTTTGTCTCGAAAAAGATCATCATCCTCGAAGGGCTCCACACCCTCTTTACCCCCCGGCTCCGGGAACTCATCGACTTCTCCGTTTTTGTCGACCCGGACCGGGAGATCAAGTACGCGTGGAAACAAAAAAGGGACACGAACAACCGGGGATATTCCCCGGCTGAAGTCGCCGAAGAGATCGAGCGGCGCGAGAAGGACTACGAAGAGTTCATCGCCCCGCAGCGCTGCCTTGCCGATGCCGTGATCCGGATCAGTGCGTCCCGGTACGGGAAGGAGAAGGGAGCGTCGGAGAACATCTACCGAATCTCGCTGTTGCAGCACCGAATGAACGGGACAATTGCCGGCGCCGCCGACCTCACGATTGACCTCAACTCGCTCCTCCTCTTTCATGACCGGGACTTCTCTCTTGAGTTCTCGACCGAGAACGTGGCCTGCGCACGGATGCGGGCGCTCACCTTTGACGGCGAGATGAACTACGAGACGGTAAGAAAACTCGAAAAAAGCATCGAGCAGCAGACCGGTGTCCACCCGATCACGCTCTTCGAGAACCGCACCACCGTCACTGCGACCGATCTTGTCCAGCTCGTCCTCTCGTGGCGGATCATCCACCGGCGGATATTTTTGCAGGAACGGGGCTGAAAGAAATTTTCTGGTTGGTTTCCGGCCAGGGATAAAAACTGTTTCTGGAGAAATTCACGAACTGGTTGCAGGACGCTCTTCGTGGGCTGCCGCCCCCGCACGCATGTGGCATCCCCCGGTTGCGATAGCACCGTATTATCTGTACCTATGCCCCCGAACAGGTAATACCGAGGCATCGCATTGCGCCCCATCCCCCTCGGGGAACTGGTGGCGCAAGAGGGGGGCTGCACTTAAAAAAAGGGATTTCTCCTGTCTAAAAAGAAGTTTTCTGCAAAAAGCAAAAAAGGATTATTCCACCAGCACTGATTTTACCGCTAAAAAGACCGGTCCCCTGACATCGATCTTTTTCTTGTTGTCTGTGATCGCCCGCATCGCGTACTCTTCGATTTTTAAGTTGATATCACTGGGGTGCTTTGCCATCTTGACCTGCACGAGTGTCCCTTTCCCGCACCGGGCTGTCAGCTCGATCTCCGCAGCCGCAAGCGCGGCGGCGGCGGCAAGGTAGGATATCCCGGTTGGGACGCCGTGTGTCCTCACGTCCTTCCACTTCTCGGCGTCGGGTACACCAAGGATGTTTCCATCGTGCACGAAGATCTCGTTTGCGCACGCCGGCCCGCAGAGCTTCGCGTTTGCCTCTGTCTCTTCGACCGTCACCTTCACGTGCGTGCCAGAGAGTGTGCCGTCCCATGCCTCAAAGGAGCAAGGTCCCTGTGCCGTGGCATGTGCCGCTGCGACCTTTGCTATCGCGAGCGCGAGCGCCTTTCCTTCCACGGTCGCCGGCTCTGCTTTGAGGTGCACCGCCCGTGCGGTTTCGCGGTCGGTGAGCGGCCGGGGGAAGAACTGGGGGTACGAGAGCTGCCGGATATCGTTTGCACTATATGCAATCATCGCGAGCCGTTCTACCCCTAGGCCGAGGTTCATGACCGGGATCCCGACCCCGTACTCCCCGAGGGCCGAGGGCGAGTACATACCAAAGGTCGCGACCTCGACCCAGCCATGCACCGGGTGCTTTGCGTAGACCTCGGTCTGCGAGTCCGGCATGTAATACTTGGAGCGCTTGTCATCGGGCTGGAACCGGAAGTCCTCGTAGCCGAACGCAGAGAGGAGCGCCTCGCTGATCGCTTTCCCATCCTCGAGCGTGACATCGTCCCCGGCAACAACGCAGGACGCGGAGTGGTAGGCCATGAGCCGGGTCGGACCTTCGGCCTGCTCGCGCCGGAAGCAGCGGTCGACTGAGAAGAGCTTGATGGGGAGCGGGGTCTTCTCCCAGATTGAGCCAAGCGTCATGAACCAGCCGCTTGTCATGTGGCTGCGGAGCGTGCTGCGCGAGGACTCGGGCACGAGCGACTTGAACTCGGGGAAGACCGAGTCGAGGATGTGCACCACGTTTCCGTCGTCGGTGTCGAGCACTTTTGCGAGCTCGTGCGTGAGTTCGTCCCCGTCTATCTCCGACTTCTTGTACGCGTGGAGGGTCTCCCGGAGTTTTTCCTCGGTCGCCACCGGCATCTGTTTTTTGAGGATCTCGTTAATCGCGTCGAGCTGCGCCCGTGCGATCCCGACATTCGGGCGCGGGAGTCCGCCGATGTAGAAGACCCGGTCGAGGACGGCCATCGCCTCGGGGCCGAACTGCCGGTAGATGTCGCTCTCCTCCACGATCACCGGGTTCTCGATCTCGTCAAATCCCATCGAGAGATAAATTTCCCGTAACCGGTTGATGGTCTCGAAGATCGGGTGCGGCTGTGCCCGTTTGTACTGAAGGCGGGGATATTTTTTGTCTTCGCAGGGTGGGGTGATGACCGACGGCCCCTCGTGCCACGCCTCCTCGAAGTTCGCATGCGATTTTTCTTTCCATTCCTGCGGGTTAAATCTCAAGTTTCCTCACGCTCCAGGCAGATGACCCTGCTTAATGGATTTTCATCCCGGATCTTATAATCGCACGATGCAGTAATTTTTTCGGCAAATGCCCGCACCTGTGCATGCTCCGGCATGTTGTTCCGTTGCAAACGATTTCTACTGTATCCCAGATACATGTATCCTTTCACCTCGACAAAGGTTGCTCCCGCGTCCTGCAGGAGCCGGGCGTAACCCTCCGGCTTCGTGTCGTTGTGCCCGGCAACGAGCGTGATCCGTACTGCCGATCGTTGTGTCGAGAGCTGGGCAAGGCTCTCTTGTATCCGGCTCCAGTACCCGTCCGCGTCTCCCATGGGCCGGCAGGTCTTTTCATAGGTCTCCTGGTCGGGTGCATTGAGTGAGACATACTGCTGGAACGGCCGGCATTTTGCGAGCACATCAGGGTTCGTGCCGTTACTGACCACAAACGTGGTGTAGCCGTTCGCGTTGAAGAGGTCCACGAGTTCCGGGAGCCGGCTGTACAGCGTGGGTTCGCCCGAGAGCGAGATTGCCACGTGCTTTGGCGCGAGCGCTTCCTTCCACTTCTCTTCGGTCACGGTGTTGCCCAGCACGGAATTATACCCGGCAAGCGCTTTTTTCTGGAGCTTGTGCATGCCGGCGAGAATAATTTCGGGCGGGCACTCCTCAACTTCCGCCATCTCGTGCTCGAACGAGCGCCAGCAGAAGAGGCAGCGCTGGTTGCATTTGAGGGTGGGTGTCATCTGGACGCAGCGGTGGCTGTCGATCCCGTAGAACTGGTGCTTGTAGCACATCTCCCCTCCCGTGAGCGCCCGCTTGCACCAGAGGCAGGGCTTAAGCGCGGCAGTGGATGTTGGCGAAAAAAAGAGGTATCCCTGTTTATTCAGGGCCTTACATGGTTCGGATGGCATCGATCCCGAGCGTCTCAAGCGATTCTTTTAAGGTATTCTGCACAGCTTTCACAAGCGTAAGCCGGCGGTCCCGGACTTTCCCTTCGCTCTTTAAGACCGGCTCGTAGTGGTAGAACGAGTTGAAGGTGTCGGCGAGCTCGTGGGTGTAGGTGGCGAGAATGTGCGGGCGGAGTTCTGTCACCACTTTCTCTATGACACCAGGGAACTTTGCGATCTTCTTTGCGAGCGCGATCTCCTGCTCTGTCTCGAGGTCGTAGCATTCCGTGAACTCACCGGCTTTTTCAAGGATGCTGCACGCACGGGCGTGGGCATACTGGATGTAGGGCCCGCTCTGGCGCTCGAAATCAAGTGCCTCCTTCCAGTCAAAGACCGTGCTCTTCTCGGGCGAGATCTTTACGATATCGTACCGGATGCCGGCAAGGGCGACGGACTTTGCGATACTCTTACGGGTCGCCTCATCGAGTTCGGGCCTGCGAGTCGTGACCTCTTCGAAAGCACGCTTGGTGACTTCTTCGATCAGGTCGTCAGCCGAGACAAATTTTCCCGCCCGGGTGCTCATTGAGCCTTCGGGCAGCGAGACAAACTCAAAGTTGACGATCTCCGGGGCTTTCTCACCGAGGAGTCTTAACGTGCACTGGAGCTGCGCCCCGATCAGCTTGTGGTCGGCGCCCAGCACATCGATCGCACGGTCGAAGTTCACACTCTTCCAGGTGTGGAACGCGAGGTCCCGGGCCGCGTAGACCGAGGTGCCGTCGCTCCGCCGGATCACGTACTTGTTTTCAAACCCGAACTCGGCGAGGTCGAGCGCGAGGAGGGTGTCTTCGTGCCGGGCCTGCGGGAGTTTCTCGATCTTCCCGATGACCCTCTTCGTGTCGCCGTTCCTGACAAAGTCGCTTTCCCAGACAAACCGGTCGTGCTTCACGTTGAGATTTTTCATCGTGACCGCAAACCCGTCAAGGCAGCGGGAGACTTCGTTCCGGAATTTCTTTACCGTCCTGGCATCGCCGCTCTCCACGAGCTGCATGAGCTTGTCGACCTGCTGCGTGATGCCGGCGTCTTTTTCGATCTCCCGGTTCGCCTCAATATAGACCCGGGCAATGTGGGCGTCCTCTTTCTCGCCCTCGTGCTGCGCGTGTTCGAGGTGATCGAAACCCCATGTGACAATCGCGATCTGCCGACCCATGTCGTTTACGTAATATTCGACTTCGAGCCGGTAGCCGGCCTTCCGGAACGCCCGGGCAAGCGTGTCGCCGATGATCGAGTTCCGGATGTGCCCCACATGGAGCGGGCCGTTCGGGTTCGCGCTCGTGTGTTCGAGCACGATACGGGTGTCCTTTACCGGGAGCGAGCCGTAACCGGGCTGAGTCGCCGCTTTCGCCGCTGCACTCACGTAGGCGCTGCCGAAAACAAAGTTGATGTACGGCCCTTTTGCCTCGACCGTGATCCCCTGCCCTGCGAGGTCCCTGTTGTTTTTAAGCGCTGCAACAATATCCTGCGCTATTTTTACCGGTGCCTGTTTTTTTGTTTTTGCGAGGGAGAACGCAACGGTCGAGGCGAGATCCGCATGCTCCCCGCCATCGATGAGCTGGACATCCTCTGTTCCCGTGCATTCAGTCAGTGCTTTTTTTATTATTGTCGTGGTGTCAAAAACCATCAGCATCCCGTCCTGTACCGGAGAATTGCGGCAATCCCGCCGAATGCCGAGAAGAGGATCGACCCCTCCTCGAAATCGTCCGAGATCAGCTCCACTTTTGCGCTTGAAGCATCGGCGAGTTTCGCCAGTTCATCGATGATATCGATCTCCTCGTCGAGCACGAGCGGCGCTGTGCACTTCGGGCACGAGCCGAACTCGATGTCGCGGACGGTTTTTCCCACCGGCATGCTCACGGTCCGCTCCTCGGTGTGAGAGCAGCTCTGGCATTTTATCTTAAGCCGGGACTTTCGGAGGTTCGAGGAGAGGAGGAGCGTGTCGACAGAGCCGAGTTCGAGGTTTTTCCTGATGCTCTCCTCCCCGTATGCAGCAAGGCCGTTGTTGTCCTTTACCAGTTCTTTTAAAAACTTTTCCATGAGGGACTTCTCTTTGACGACCGCCATGCCCGAGAGCGCGTCCTTTGCGGCATCCACGAGCTCGGGAAGGCCATCTTCATTGGTATACGCGACATCGAAGAGGCCGATGATCTTTTTCTGGACCTCATGGTGGAGGAAACTGCCGGCCTCGAACTCCTCTTTTGTCGGGCTCGGGCCACCGATCAACAGGCCCTTGAACCGCTCGAAGAAGTTCTTCTCTGCAAGGAAGATTGCGCTCGAACGCTCGCCGACTTTCGTGTAGAACTCGTTGATCGCGATCTCACGGAGCCGGCCGAACCGGGCTGCCGACTGGCCGCCTTTGCGCATTTTACCCGGTACGGTGGAGGTAGAACCTCCGATGGGTTCGATCCGGTTACCGCGCAAAAAGCCCCAGTACGCCTCCCGCCGGTCGAGTACCAGCAGGCCGTAGACGTACTTCTCTTCGAGCATCTGTTTTAAGGGCTCGAGCTCGAAGTTCGAGCTGCACCGGTACATGTAGAGGTTGAGGGGCTCGGGCGGCTCGATGACCGTGCACTGGAGATCGGTGCGGTCGCCGTAGAGCTTGACGGTACCGCAGAAGATCGCCATGCCTTTTGCGGGCGGACGCTTGTAGTACTTGAGCCGCGAGAGGATGGAGGAGATGGCGCTCTGGACGTTTGTCCGGGTCTGTTTGCTCTTGATGTTCGCGCACTGGCCGTACTCGTCCTTGAGCTGGCCTGTCACATCGTAGATCTGCTTGTCGGGGGGGATGTAGAGCGTGATAAGCTCGGTCCCGTCCCCTTCCTGCGCCTCGAGTTTTTCAAGTGTCTTTTTGAACTCGTAGCGCTTGCGCGCGTCGTCCAGTTCCCCGGTTTCTGTCATGTGCGGTTTTCAGCCTCTTCCTTAAAGCTAGTACCTATTCACGTTTGCGTACCATAAATTTGCGCCCATAGTGCTATGAGCCGGGCATCGACATCCGGGTTGATCCCGTGGTCGCCGTTGAACTCCGTGAATGTTTTTGGCTCGTTCGCCGTTGCAAAGAGGACCTTCCCCTGTGCAAACGGGATTACCGGGTCGGTTGCGTTATGGAACATCCAGACCGGGCGTGGGGAGATTGTCGGCAGGTAGGTGCTCGGCTCAAGCGATGTTGCAAACCGCAGGATATCCCCGGTTCCTCCCTGCTCAGCCACTGCATCCCTGATCCCCCAGTCTGAGGTGGAGATCCCCACATACCCGGCAAAGTTTTTGTCAACGCCGGCCGCTACGGCGGCATACCGCCCGCCGTTGCTTCCCCCGACCGCGTAGACCGGGACACCGAACCGTGTGGTAAGCATGGCCCGGGCTGACGAGATGTCGCAGATGGTCAGGTAATATTCGGGCCATTCCTTGTTCTTAAAGAGCGTGTAGTCTGTCTGGGGGTCGAGCGGGTACCCGGCAGTTTCCCCGCCACGGCCCCGGTAGTCGAGGAACATGAAGGCATACCCGGCCTCGGCATAGGTTACCATTCGTTCCGCGTGGCCTGAAATTTTCTCCCCGGCGCCCGGCAGGTAGAGCATCACGGCCTTCGGGTGTGCCGGAGCACTCAGGTACGTGATCACGTCGCCGGTCTGC
>JBEKTA010000035.1:0-10599 GCA_049516515.1 Methanoregula sp.
CTGTCTCTGCATCCTCAAGCTGGTACCCCTCGACAAGAGTGCTGTAATCCCGGCCAAACATCTTTCCGAACTCTTTTCCAGCGGCCTGGATCGCGGATTTTGCCTCTTTAAGCGCCTTGTCGGTCTCGTACCGGAACTCAAGGTAATACTCCGGGGTGGCATACATCCCGAAACTGACCGGGTCGGCTGCATCAAGCCGCTCCGTTGGCGCAAACTTCGGCAGGTACCTGTCAACGTCGGCCTGCGAGAGCATATCCACCGGCTCATACGTGTGGGAGAGGATGAACCCGTCAAAGCAGACAAACGCGGGGAGCTGGACCGCGGGATTTTCTGCCACGCGGTAGGCAATATAGTGGAGATCGGTCGCCTCCTGGTTGTCCTCTGCGTAGAACTGGAGCCAGCCGGAGTCTCTGAGGGAGATCGAGTCCTGCTGGTCGTTCCAGATGGAGAGCGGTGCCCCGAGCGCACGGTTGGCGATCGTCATGATAATGGGCAGGCGCATACCGGCAACGTTGAAGCAGACCTCGAACATCAGGGCAAGACCCTGTGACGTGGTCGCTGAATAGGTACGGGACCCCGCTGCGCTTGCCCCGAGGCAGGCGGAGAGTGCGGAGAACTCGCTTTCGACCGTGATGTAGTCGGCGTCGAGTTTCCCGTTTGCTACCATCTCGGCGAGTGCCTCGACAATATGTGTCTGGGGCGTGATCGGGTAGGCGGCAACAACCTGCGGACGGCAGAGCCGGACCGCCTCGGCGACAGCCATTGAGCCTTCGGTAATTTCAAGCATCTACTTCTCCTCCTGTTTCATCGCGATTGCAACCTTTGGGCACTCTTCTGCACACAGCCCGCATCCCTTGCAGTATGCATAATCAGGATCGAAGAAACCCTCCTTGTCCTCCGCGATACATCCCTCGGGGCAGATGATCTGGCATGTCCCGCACTTGGAGCACTTTTCATGATCGAAGATCGGTTTGAAGACCCGCCACGACCCGGTCTTGTTGTCCCGGCCTTTTCCCGGACGGGCACGACACCCTACCGCAAGCGCCATTATGCCGCCGCCCCCTTCACGTGCTCGAATGCCTGTCGGGCAGCTTCGATATTCTTCTCCGCCAGTTCTTTTGGGAACCGGTGCAGGAGCGCATTTTTGAGCGCATCGAACTTGATCTCACCGGTCGCTGCAGCAAACGCACCCATGAGTGAAGTGTTCGTAATAGGAAGGCCGATGACCTTCAGGGCAATCGAGGTCGCATCGATGGTAATCAGCTTAACGCCTTCAGGTACCTTGTAGTCCGGTGCCTTTTCGGTATTGACAATGACAATCCCACCCTTTTTTACTCCCGAAAAAACATTCACGTCTTTTATGAGCGTGCTGTCCTGGACGATGATATAGTCAGGCTCGTAGACCTGGCTGCGGAGCCGGACCTTGCGGTCGTCAAACCGTACGAATGCCTGGACCGGAGCGCCGCGCCGCTCGACTCCAAATGCCGGAAACGCCTGTGAAAAAACGCCCCCTTCAAATGCAGCAACAGCAATAAGTTCCGCAGCGGTGACCGATCCCTGGCCGCCCCTGCCGTGGATGCGTAGTTCTCTCAAAGGAAAAATCTCCCAATAATCTTACATGATAAATCGATATAAATCTAGAGATCCACACCGAGCCCGAGGATCTCGCGGGTCCCGGAAAAAACGTCGCGGGCAATTGCTGCCAGCCCCTGGGATGCACACCATTCGTCATAAATCGCCACATTCTGGCCCAGAAGGGATTCGACATCAGGTGCTATCTGGGGTGCAAGCGAGCCGGCAAGCGCGACCTGCGCGCGGGAGTTTAAGAGCAGGAGCGCGGCGCACTCCATGGCCGAGAACATGGCCACCGTCCGTATGCGGAGGTTGTCTTCATCGGGAAGAGTATAATCCACACCGGCCCGCTGGAAGGCCTCGTTTGCGGTGCACTCCCCTGCGTCAATCCTGCGGATGGCATCGACATCGAGGGCACCGTGCCGGGTGCCCGGTGCAAAGATGCACGCGTCAAATGCGCCGACCAGTTTTCCTGCGGTGACAAGGAGGGTGACCGTGTTGGAACTCGCGTCCGAAACCACAACGTCATCCCCAAGATCGTGGCAGACGGCATAAGCGATCCCGATCTTCTCGGGGCTGGACTGGTGTGAGTAAACTTTAAACCGGGGATCGGTGGGGGAACCCCGGTGCAGGCCGGGGATCACAACCGTGGGTATCCCGCTTTCTTTGATCTCGTCAAAGACCTTCGTACCCCCGCCGATGTGCTTGCCCGCCCCCTCGCGGCTGACGACCCCGCGGTTTTTTATCTTGTTGATATCCGTGATCTTCGAGAAATTGTCACCCATCGAATAACAGAGTGCGATCCCTTCGATCTCATCGATCGGGGAGAGCCGGCCAAGATCTGCGGCAGTAAACCCCATGGCCTCCTCGCGCGTCATCTTGAACCGGTTCGTATCAGATGCAAACCGCATGGCGGTTGTGCCGTGGTCTATCCCGATGAACATAGCAGTAATCCTATAGCATGGGTTACATATTAGGTATTGATGTTCGATGTCGTAACGGGTGGGGCCGGTTTCATCGGCTCGCATCTGGTTGATACCCTCGTTGCCCAGGGCAACGAGGTCGTGGTTATTGACTCGCTCTGTGCCGGGCAAAAGGATAACATTGCCCGTCATCTTGATTCATGCGCAATCCGGTTTGTGCAGGCAGACCTGCTCAGCGACGGGTGGCAGGATGCCATAGATGGTGCCGACCGGCTCTTTCATCTTGCAGCAGACCCGGATGTCCGCCAGAGCGCCGTAAATCCCGACCCGACGATGCAGAACAATATCATGGCAACATACCGGGTACTGGAAGCGATGCGCCACCACAACGTTCCCGAACTGGTATTCACCTCAACATCAACGGTGTATGGCGATGCGAAAGTTATTCCGACACCCGAGAGTTATACGCCGCTCGAACCGATTTCCATCTACGGGGCGAGCAAACTTGCCTGCGAGGCGCTGATCGCCGCGTACTGCCACTCTTTTGGCATGAGCACGTGGACATTCCGGTTTGCCAATATCATCGGCTCCCGGAGCGGTCACGGGGTGATCACGGATTTTATCCATAAACTTGAAAAGAATCCCGATGAACTGGAAATCCTTGGCGACGGGAAGCAGACAAAATCCTACCTTGAAGTGCACGAGTGCGTGGCGGCCATGCTCTTTGCGGTAGGTCATGCCCGGGGCAGAGTCAACACGTTCAACATCGGATCCGAGGACTGGATCGATGTAAAGAGCATCGCGGAGATTGTGACGGAGGAGATGCATCTCCCCGCAACAAAATTCAGGTTTACCGGCGGCGAGCGCGGGTGGGTCGGGGATGTCCCGAAGATGCAGCTAGCGGTTGATAAAATCAAAGCGCTGCGCTGGAAACCTCAGGTTGGCTCACGGGAAAGCGTGCGGATCGCGGTCCGGGCAATGCTCGACGGCGCATAAGGTTTTCCGGGATACGATACCATGAAATGCATCCTGATTCTCGGCGACGGCATGGCGGACGAGCCGATCCCGCAGCTGGGTGATAAGACCCCTCTCGAATATGCACAGACCCCGAACATGGACCGGATGGCGCGGGAAGGTGCCTGCGGCCTGCTGCAGACGATTCCCGACGGTTTCGAACCGGGGAGCGACATCGCGAACATGTCCATCCTCGGGTACGCGCCGGAGAAATACTATACCGGGAGGGGGCCGCTCGAAGCACTGAGCATAGGGATCGACCTTGCCCCCTCAGATGTCGCGTACCGGTGCAATATCGTGACGGTCAGAGATGAGATCATGGCGGATTTTTCAGCAGGTCACATCACGAGTGCCGAAGGCGCGGCGCTCTTTGCATCGCTTGCCCCGCATGTCCCGGACGTTGTCGTAAAGGCCGGTGTCAGCTACCGCAACCTCCTTGTCGTCCCGCACGGGTCAGCAGCCGATTCAACCGCACCTCACGATATCGTGGGTCAGCCCATCGCGGAGTACCTGCCCCGGAACGGGGATGTATCACTCCTCCTCTCCTGCATGGCAAAGAGCCGCGAAATATTCCGCGATCATCCGGTGAACGTGGTGCGGGTGAAGGCAGGAAAACCCCCGGCCACGCAGATCTGGCCGTGGAGCGGTGGCCGGCGCCCGGCATTCCCGTCATTTAACCGGAAATATGGCCTGAAGGGAGGGATGATCTCGGCGGTCGACCTCTTAAACGGCATCGCCCGTTGTGCCGGCATGGAGATCATCACCGTCCCCGGTGCCACGGGATATTTCGACACGGATTACATGGCAAAAGCGCGATACGCGCTTGACGCGATCAAACATCTTGACTTTGTCTACGTCCACATCGAGGCCCCGGATGAGGCAGGGCACGCAGGAAGTATCGAGGAGAAAGTGCGGGCGATCGAGAACGTTGACCGTGTGGTGGGTGCCATACGGAAAGAGTTTGACGGGATTGTCGCCGTCCTGCCCGATCACCCGACACCGATCCGGACGAAAACGCATTCCCGCGACCCGGTGCCGTTCGTGGTGACCGGGAAAGGTACTGATATGACTGCGCATTTCTCCGAGAAAGAAGCACGGTCAGGAATGTTCGGGACAAACGAAGCGACAGATTTCCTGTCATTCTTATTCAATTGATGTGTACAGGAATGATGCGGCATCAGTCCCCTGCATCATCACCGCTTCAGTGGGGGTAACTTTCATCATCTGCCCGCATCCTGCACACCAGTTTCTCTTCCGGGAGAATATATGTTTGGCGCGGTGGGGCAGCAGGTGAGGGCCATAACTGTCAGTCACAAAAAAAAGGTATTCCTGTATTTCGGAAAAATTTCTGGCAGATCTATAATGCCCGGTGACCTGCCATCCGTCCATCAGAGCTGTTATCAATTGTAACGTAGATGGAGTACTATACGATGAAGAAGAACCTGCTGATGTGGGACGAGTCGCTCTTCCGCGACCCCGAAGTGTTCGAGATCGATTATCTTCCCGAGCAGTTCGAGTTCCGTGACGCGCAGATGCGGGAACTCGCGTTCCAGATCCAGCCCGGGCTCCGGGGCGGCCGGCCGCTCAATACGATCTGCAAGGGCCTGCCCGGCTCAGGGAAAACGACCAGTATCAAAAAGCTCTTCCGGGAAGTTGAAGAGACAACAAAAAAACTGGTGCCGGTCCACATCAACTGCCAGATCGACAATACCAAGTTTGCGATCCTCTCCCAGATTTACCGAAAACTCTCCGGCCACCTGCCGCCTTCATCGGGAACCTCGTTCAAGCAGGTCTTTGATGCGGTCGCCCGTCTCCTTTTAAAAGAGGAGTGCGTGCTGCTCGTAGCACTCGACGATGCCAACTATCTTCTCTACGAAAATGAGCTCAACAAGGTGCTCTACACGCTTTTGCGGGCTCATGAGTCATACGAGGGCGTCCGCATCGGCGTCATCGTGATCATCAGCGACCCGGATGTCGATCTCTCGCGGGAGGTGGACGCCAGGGTTGCGTCGGTCTTCCGTCCCACTGAGATTTATTTTCCCCCGTACGGGAATGCAGAAGTGCAGGAGATCATGAAGGCCCGGGTGATGCAGGGGTTCTTTAACGGCGTTATCAGCGATGCGATGCTGGACCTCGTCGTGGAGCAGACGCAGAAGAGCGGAGATTTGAGAGTGGGAATCGATCTCCTCAAACGTGCCGCGCTCAACGCTGAACGTGCCGCACGGCGCAGCATCGATCGGGAGGATATCTGCGGGGCGTACGCGGTTTCGAAGTACCTGCATCTCGAATACACCGTAAGGACGCTCAAGGATGAGGAGCGCAAAATCCTTTCGTGTCTTGCCAGGGCGAGTGCCGCGGGGGCCGGGATGAACGCCGGCGAGGTATACAAAACGATCAAAGAAGAGGTGCCGGTTGGCTACACCCGGTTCTACGAGATTGTTAAAAAAATGGACGCGATGCGCCTCGTAAACCTTCAGTACCGTGAGGGAAAGGGCAGGACCCGGGTGATCACCCTCCGCTACGAGCCGGAAAAGGTGCTTGGGTACCTTTCATAAGACCGTGGAAATATTTTCAAAAATCTTATCTATTTGCGAACCCTCTTCTTATGAGACAGGGGTTTTTCTATGTTAAGTGTTAACGAACTGGCACTTGAAATATTCGACAACCTCGCCGATCTGGCCGAGGAGTTTAACGCTGCGTACCATGAACTGGATAATGGCGCACGCATCGTCGATTGTGGTGTGAGCACCCGGGGCGGGTACGCGGCAGGGAGGGCCTTTACCGAGATCTGCATGGGCGGTCTTGGCGAAGTCAACTTCAGGATGGGACAGATAAAGGAATTCCCACAGCCGTTCATCGATGTGAACACGGATTTCCCGTCGATTGCCTGCCTGGGGGCCCAGAAGGCCGGCTGGACCGTCAAAGTCGGGAACTACTTTGCGATGGGTAGCGGCCCGGCCCGGGCGCTCTCCCTCAAGCCCAAGCACACCTACGAAGTGATCGACTACGAGGATGACTACGACTGTGCCGTGATGTGCCTTGAGTCAGATCACCTGCCGAACGGCGAGGTTATGGAGAAGATCGCAGAGGAATGCCATGTCGATGTGGCAAATACCTGTGCGGTTGTCGCGCCGACCTCTTCGATTGTCGGATCGATTCAGGTGTCGGGGCGCTGCGTGGAGACGGCGATCTACAAGTTAAATGAGCTCGGGTTTGACACAAGGAAGATCATGTCCGCCATCGGCACGGCCCCGATCCCGCCGGTACGGGGGGCGAAGCGTGCGATGGGTGTGACAAACGATGCAACCATTTACCATGGCCAGATCCAACTCACGATGAACGCACCGGAGATCAAGGATTACCTCGAGAAGATCCCGAGCAACAAGTCCAAGGGATATGGCAAGCCCTTCAATGACATCTTCAAGGAAGCCGGCTACGATTTCTACAAGATCGATACCTCCCTCTTCTCACCGGCAGAGGTCGTCATCAACGAGCTCTCTGACGGGAGTGTCTATCAAGTCGGTGCAGTCAACAACGATGTGACCCTGAAGTCGTTCGGGTTACAGTAATTTTTATCATCATTTTTTTCATATACATAACATTTTCACGAATGACGCCCCGGGATGCGGTCGGTGATTTTTTTTAAAATCCCACACAGGTATTGACAGTGAATGGTTTCCTGGGATTAGAAACTCTGATTATGCCGATGCGGCTTGTGAGTACTCGTTGAAAACTGTACGAGTTTTGTGGAGAGGTGCCGCAATCTCCAACGTGGTATCATCGCATTGAAGTAATTAATAGAAGATTTCCTGCTTCACCACTTCACCCAGAATCCCTTGAACTCACCTGTAGCTTCACCCTGTGTAACCTGCACACCATCTACCCGGATTTCGGGCATCCCGCGAGCCCACATGAGGCGGGCAAACTCCTCCAGTGCCGCAAGCGACCCCTCCGCTATTATGTGAACCGAACCGTCCGGCATGTTCTGTACCGAACCATGCAGCCCGAGACGGTGGGCATGATCAGAGATGAACTGCCGGTACCCGACTCCCTGAACTTTTCCGGTTGCCACCGCGGTAGCCCTCATCATTACTCCTGATCTGGGAAGGCATCGGTTTAAATCTTGCCGTTTTGTATAGGGCGATGGGTGCCTTTTTTTGGTGTATTGTGATCTTAACAAAAATCCCCCGTAATTTCCACCCTTTCCGCCACATGGAGAGGATACCCCGGCGGCGATTCCCCAGGGGCTCTGGATCCGCGTTCCCCATCTCCCATCCCTTTTCTTGCAGATGGTACCGGCAGACTGGTGGTGGCAGGGATACCATGTAACTAAAAAAAAAAAAAGAACCGGATCCCGGTTTGTCCGGGAGGGTTTACTCCAGCGGCTGCTTTCTCATCAGCAAAAATGGTATCAGCAGGATCACCGCGAGGATGATCATGAACTCGGCGAACATGTAGAGCAGTTCTTCCCTGCCCTGATCGTAGAACCGGAGATTAAAAGACGTCGTATTGTTCCACGTCACCTGTGTGGTGTTGTCCGGAAACCGGGTCACATTTGCACCCAGACTCATCCCGGCAAGGAGCGGGTTTCGTACATCATACTCCCCGGGAAGGGTCACATTCACATTGTATGGCGAGAGGTACGTGCCCTGGATCTGATTGTCGTGCAGGGGCGTGATATACGTAATCGTATAGTTCCCTGATGGGAAGGTGATCACAGAGGGGGCACTCCACAGGAGTGTCCAGTTGAAGTTTACGGGAGTACCGTTCTCGGCGACCAATGTCACGTTTGTGACAGTAATTGGTACGTTTTCACCGAGCATGCCGGTATCGGCAAACATGTAATTTGATGCATCCGTGATGTCGACCGATGCGGCATACGAGGTACCATTGGGCAGCACCTGATATGTGGCATTGAGCGCCCCCGCCGAAGGGACGGCCAGCGCAATTATAAGTGCAGCGCAGAGAGCAGCGAGGGCAAGTCTGCGTCGATCTCGATCGGGGGTTCGCATTGTTTGATCACCGTTTCCGGATCTTTTAAGAGATGGCCGGTCACAACACAGACGATCTTTTCGTCACGGTCGATCGCACCCATCTCTACGAGCTTGCGGATGCCGGCCACTGATGCGGCAGATGCAGGCTCGACACCGATGCCTTCTTTCCGTGCAAGGTCGCGCTGCATCGCAAGGATCTCATCATCGGTCACCGATTCAGCCGTTCCTCCGGTCTTACGAATTGCAACAAGCGCTTTCTCCGCATTTACCGGCGCACCGATCCGGATCGCCGAGGCAAGGGTTTCGGGATTCAGGTCGGGCACAACTTCGGGGAAGTTCCCTTTGATCGCCCGCACCACCGGGCTCGATCCGGCGGCCTGAATGCCGGTCATCTTCGGCAGCCGGTCGATAAAGCCGAGGGCTTCGAGCTCGAGGAGTCCTTTGTAAACGGCAGAGATGTTTCCCGCATTGCCCACCGGCAGCACGAACCGATCGGGCACGCAGCCCAGCTGGTCGACCGCTTCAAACCCGATAGTTTTCTGGCCTTCAAGCCGGTAGGGATTGATTGAGTTAAGGAGGTACAGCCCGTGGGTGAGGCAGAGCTCATGAACCATTTCGAGCGCACGGTCGAAGTTGCCCCTGATAGAAATAACTTTGGCGCCGTGCATCAGCGCCTGTGCAATTTTTCCGACCGCTACGTGTCCTGCCGGCAGGAGCACGATTGCCGGGATTCCGGCCTTTGCCGCGTACACTGCGAGACTTGCCGAGGTGTTTCCCGTGCTTGCACAGGCAACGCTCTTCTTTTTGAGCTGGAGCGCCATCGAAACGCCCACGGTCATCCCCCGATCCTTGAACGAGCCCGAAGGGTTCATGCCCTCATGCTTGGCGTAGAGATATTTGAGGCCCATCTCGTCCCCGAGGCGTTTTAAGTGGTAAAGTGGCGTGCCCCCCTCGTGGAGCGAGACCGGCTCGATGTGCACCGGCAGCAGTTCCTTATAGCGCCAGACCGAGAGCGGGCGGGCGTTCCAGGTCTCCCGCTTTACGGTGATTTCATCGAGGGGGTATTTCACCGCCAGCAGGTGGCCGCATTTTTTACAGTTATAGATGATCTCGTCAGCGGGATAGGTGGTACCGCAGTGAACGCACACGAGATGGTACATGGACACGTATTGGTTTTCCGGGTACATATAGGCGAGCGTTAAAAGACGAGGCCGTTACTCCTCTTGGTCTCTCATAAGAGAGACATACAACGCATCCTTCCGGTCGTTCTCCACGGGAAAGTCATAGCGGGCACATTCCGCAACCAGGGGATCGATCTCATAATACAATAGTTCATTTCCCTCGCCGGCCCGGGCGATGATAGTCCCATGGGGATCGGCGGTCATGGAAGTACCGGCGTACGCATCGACAGGATTAGTTCCTGTCGTATTCACTCCTGCGACATACATCTGGTTCTCCGCTGCCCGGGACTGGATGAAGAGTTCCCAGTACCGGAGCCGGCTTTCTGGCCATGCTGCGGGGACAATGACTGCGTGTACCCCTTTGCGCCGGTACAACCGGAAGAGCTCCGGGAAACGGAGGTCATAGCAGATTGCAAGGCCGAATCGCACCTCCTCAATAGTGAACGTCGCAAGCCCGGTACCCGGGGTAAATACAGAGTTCTCATGGCCGGGCGTGAAAAGGTGGATCTTTGAGTACGCTGCAAGGATCTCACCGTTACTCCCGATAGCAATTGACGTGTTCCTTGGGTTTGGGGAGAACGCTTCACGGAATGATCCGATCACAGCGATCGAGTATTTCTCTGCCAGTCTCCTGAGCCCGGTTACCGTTGGGCCGGTGAGATTCTCACTGTTTTTATTCGATACCGGGTCCCACCCGGTTGCAAACTGCTCGGGAAACGATACGAGTGCCGCCCCGGCCCGGGCAGCATCATAAAAAACCTGCTCTGCTTTTTCAAGCGTCTGTACCGGCGATTCCCAGACCGCGGTGATCTGGGCGCTGCAGCATCGCATCGGAGGACACCTCAAAAATCAGGATCGGGTATCCTGCCTGCATTTCCGGTCAACATACAGGATCAGGGTGGCACCCATGACGAT
>JBEKTA010000036.1:0-10423 GCA_049516515.1 Methanoregula sp.
GCGTCGATAATCACGTCAGCCTTCGAAAACAGGGATGAGAGTGAGCGGAGATCATCGGTGGACACAAACGGGTGGAGCGTCACCCGGCAGCCTTTGAGAGCCGCGAGCTGGTGGGCACAGGAAGGGCTGCGCATCCCGGCCTCCAGATAACAGACGGCAGTATCCACGCCGCGCTGGAGATGCCGGGCCGCCACCATCCCGTCTCCCCCATTGTTGCCCCGGCCGCAGAGGATGAGTACCGTGTCCGGGCTAAGCGCGAGCACGGCTGCCGCAAGGGCCGTTCCCGCGCTCTCCATCAGCTGGAGACCGGTAACACCGAGCGCCTGCGCGTTTGCGTCCACCGCACGCATCCGCTCATGCGTGATGATCCCCTCCTCAAAGAACTCTTCTGCACAAACGGTCAGGTCAGGCATTATGACACACTTCATCTGTATTGACTCCATAAATATTAGGTAATGGGTTTCTCTGATGATGTGAAGACGGCCGCCGAGCAGATCACGGCTGCGCACGAGATAACCATCATCTCCCACATCGACGCCGATGGCATCTCAAGTGAAGCGATCCTCTCGCAGGCAATCTCCCGGCATGGGATCACCGTCCGCTCCGTTTTTGTTCGTCAGCTCGAACCGCTCACCATGCCGCAGGTGCCCGACGACCCTTCCTTAAAGGTCTTCACCGACCTCGGGGCCGGCCAGCAGAACCTCTTGCATGAGCGGGGCCTCACGGAAAAAGATGTACTGATCGTCGACCACCACGTCAGCCAGCCCGGCGATGTCACGTACCCGCAGGTCAACTGCCTCCCGTACGGGTACACGAAGATGAGTGCGGCCGGTGTCGCCTATCTCATCGCAAAACAGATGGACGAGGCAAATATCGACCTCGCGAAACTCGCGGTGATAGGAAACGTCGGGGATATGATGGCCCGGGAGACCCGCGGGCTTGTCGGCCCGGCCCGCGAGCTGATCGTGGAAGACGGTGTCCGGCACCGGTCGGTGAAGGTCTGTAAAAAAGACCTCAACTGCTATGGCACCGCGACCCGGCCGGTCTACCTCTCGCTCGCGTACAACGACGACCCGTTCATTAAGGGGATCAGCAATAACCCCGAGGGCGCAAAACAGTTTTTGAAGAAACTCGGGATCGTGCAGCAGACCCCGGACGGGCGCTGGTACGTCTGGGAGGAACTCGGCGACGATGATCGGCGGACGATCACATCTGGTCTCGCCGAGCAGCTGATCGCAAACGGCGAGAGCGTCGAACGTCTTCTCGCGGAGACCTACCGGTTCCCGGACGAGATCCCGAGAACACCTCTCCGGAACGCACAGGAGTACGCGACAGTCCTCAATGCCTGCGGGCGGTGGACAAAACCCGGCATCGGGAGCGCGATCCTCAGGGGCGACCGGGGCCAGGCCTACCGCGAGGCGGAGCACATGCTCGGCAACCACCGTGCAATTATCCGGAACCTGCTCCAGTACATCATCGAGACCGGGGTCACGGAACTCGAAAACGTCCAGTACCTCAGTGTCGGGAACAGGTTCCCGGACACGATCGTCGGGATTGGGGCGGGCATGGCACTCTCGAAGCTCAACGCTCAAAAGCCCATCCTGATCATGTGCGAAGTGCCCGAGGACAAGAACCTCACCAAGGTCTCAATGCGCACGACAGAACGGGTCATCGAAAAAGGCATCGACCTCCAGAAAGCGATCAGCGATGCCTCGGCAGAATACGGCGGCGGGGGCGGCGGGCACAAGATCGCAGCCGGAGCGTTTATCCCCAAATCCGCAGAAAAGGAGTTTGTCAACCGTGTCAACAGGATACTCGGAGAACAGTTCGCTCGCGAGAGTGCAGGCAATCGCTGATTACCAGTTCGGGAACCTCGCAGGGACCGGGCTCTTTCCCGAAGGCTGCGAGTTTTTGTTCTCGACGACGGGACGTATCCGCCAGATCATCTATGGCGGCGCGAGGCTCGCGACCGTCAGGGCATCGGATGGCAGGCTGACGCTCGGGATCGAGGGGGCACGCCGGCTCCACGCACTCCTCCCGGTGCCCGGCTACCGGGTCGTGGTCCGGGACGATGTCGCGGAGTTTGTCGCACAGGGGAAGAACGCGTTTGCAAAGCACGTGGTCGCGGCAGACCCGCAGATCCGCGCGGGGGACGACGTGCTGGTGGTCGCGGGCGGAGATCGGCTCATTGCCTGCGGCGCTGCGCTCCTTTCAGGCGCGGAGATGCTTGCATTTAATTACGGTGCAGCGGTAAGAGTACGACAGGGGAGTGAGAAAAATGCTTCCGGGAAACATCAATCCGCGCCAGATGAAGGCGATGATGAAGAAGCTCGGCATGCAGGTCGAGCCGATTGAAGACGTCCAGAGTATTGTCATAAAGACGCCGAAAGGCAACTGGGTGTTCGGGCCGTCGGAAGTGACGGAGATGACCATGCAGGGGGTCACGACCTACCAGATCACTGGTAAGCCGACATTTGAAGCGGCGGTTCTCGAGATCCCCGCTGAAGATATCGTGATGGTCGCCGAGCAGGCGCAGGTACCGGCCGAGAAGGCAAAGGAAGCGCTTGTCGCGACAAAAGGCGATATCGCCGAAGCGATCGTGAAACTCTCCTCGCCATGATCGAGGCAGGGGACCGCGTCCTTCTTGTCGGCGAGGGCAGGGAATTTTTCGTCCGGGCAGGCCAGGGCACGCTCTCGACCGATAAGGGCCAGCTGGATCTTGGGCCGGTTGTCGGGGCAGCGGCCGGTGACGTGTTTACCACGCACACCGGGGCAAAATTTGTGCTCCGCATCCCCCGGCCCACAGACTTTTTCGTGCACGGCAAGCGTTCAGGCGCCCCGATGCTCCCAAAAGACATCGGTCTCGTGATCGCGTACACCGGCATGAACCGGAACGACGAGGTGCTCGATGCGGGAACAGGCAGCGGGATCGCGGCGATCTATTTTGGCGGGATCGCGGCGCACGTGAAGACCTATGAGGTCAGGCCCGATTTCTCCGCGCTGGCGCTAAAGAACATTAAAGAGGCCAAACTCGACAACGTGGAAGCGGTTGCCTCCGATGTCCTCACCGCCGAAGGCATCTATGATGTGATCCACCTCGACCTGCAGATCGCAACCGAACACGTGGCCTTCGCGTTCGACCATCTCCGGGCCGGGGGATACATGGCCTGCTACACGCCGTTTCTGGAGCAGATGGCGATCGTGGTGGACGCAGCGCAGGAGCGGTTCCCTGAAGTCCATACCCACGAGTTAATCGAGAGGGAGATGACCCGGTCGAAGAGAGGGACCCGGCCCTCGACGAGCATCAGCCATTCGGGGTATATCACGATCGCAAGAAAATAAGTAAATATCTCAATAAAAATGATTATTTTGGTTATTCCCGAATTGGATGCCCGTTTTTATCCCCGCGTCCGATCCCCTTGTAGGCAAACCCATTTTTGATATACGCATCCGGGTCGATGATATTCCGGCCGTCAACAATCACCGGGTGCTTCTTTCCGGTCAGCGCTTTTACCAGTACCGCATCGAGCGAACGGTACTGGTAGTGGCCGGCAAAGATGACCACAGCATCCGCTCCCTGGATCGTGTCCTCAAGCGAGGGAGTGAGCGTGACTCCCGGGGCATGCGCTACGAACGGATCGTGGACGGCAACCGTGGCCCCTGCGGCAAGCATCTCGTCCCGGTACGGTTCCGAGGGGGTGTTCCGGGTATCGTCGGAATTCGCAAGGAACGCCCAACCGAGGAGTGCAATTCTTGCCCCCTTCACCGGTGTACCTGCCCGGGCAAGGCCGTCACACGTGAGCCGGACCATGTGCTGCGGCATGAAATCGTTGATGGTGCGGGCAAGGACAAAGAGGGAGCGTTCGCCTGCGGGGTAATCGAGCTGCTCCTTCCCCAGTTGCTGCACCCCGCGTTCGAGATGATAGGTATCCTTGGTGAGGCAGTGCCCGCCGACACCGGCACCGGGCCAGAGCATCGCCCGGGTGATCCCCTCGCCCTTGAGGCTGTCGACTCCTGCCCTCACATCGTAGAAGTTGACCCCCATCGCCTCGCAGTAGAGCGCAAGTTCGTTTGCCGCCGCGATCTGGAGATCGCGGAAGGTGTTCTCGGCAGTTTTTGTCACTTCTGCGGCTGTCGCGCTCATCGGGATCACCTTCCCGAGCGTTAGCACCGGAGAATAGAGTTCGGTTGCCCGGGCCGTGCTCGCCGCATCGATCCCGCCGACAATCCGGTCATGCTCACGGATATTCCGAAGCAGCCGGCCCACCATCACCCGCTCGGGGGCGTGGGCAAGCGCAAAGTCCACACCTGCAACGAGGCCAGACTCCTCTTCAAGCATGGCGCGGGCCGGGCCGGCAGTTGTACCCGGGGTGATCGTGGATTCGAGCACGACGAGCATCCCGAGTTTGAGATATTTTCCGACATTCCGGATCCCATCGTTCAGGGCCGAGAAATCAGGGATCAGGTCGTCTTTGTTCTTAAACGGCGTCTGGATAGAGAGTGTCACCGCGTCCATCTCCGCAATCTTCGAGAAGTCTGCGGTGCACTCAAATTTTTTTGCGCTGACAACCTTTTTGAGGAGCTCTTCAAGACCCGGCTCCTCGCCCTTGAGAGGGGTCTCGCCCTTATTGAGCATCGCGATCTTGTAGCCCGAAGAGGGCGAATCGCGCTGGAAGCCGTATACGTGGTCGAATTTTGGCGAATCCGCAAAGAGCGCGGCCGCCGGGATACCAACGTATCCCATACCGATCACCCCTATATTCCGGATCAGCCCCCGATCATTTATCAGTGCTTCAAGAGTCATGGCAGGTTTCCGACAGAAAACCCGGCCCGGATCTGCTCGCTTACCTCAAGGTTGCGGATCGCCTGTTCGGGAGTAACCGGGAAGGGCGTATGCTTCTTTGCGCAGTCGATAAAGGTCGCAAGTTCCACCTTTAAGGGTTCGACTTTGTTGACCATCACCTTCTCGATAATGTTCTCCTGCACGTACCGTTCGTTCTCGAACTGGTACCTGCCGGGCTTCCGGTAGATCGTGACCTCCTGGCTCATGAAGTCCCCCTCTACCGTGAAGTCTTCCTCTTCGATATAGATCATCCGGATCTTCTTTGACGCCTTGCGGCTCGCCGAAAGCGCCACGGGCACGCCCCCGCACTCCATGAGCACACTGCACAGGTCCGCATTTCCAACTGAATGGATGTGGCAGGGGTTCGGGAAAAAGACATTGACGATGATATCGATATCGTGGATCATCAGGTCCTCGACCACGGAACTTCCCGTCACCCGGGCGGATGCAGGATTATGCCTCTTTAATTCCACATACAGGGGTTTTGTCACGATCTTTTTTATTTCGGCGATGATCGGGTTAAAACGCTCGATGTGCCCGACGCCGACGGTGATCCCGGCAGGGCGAACTGCCATGAGCGCCCGGGCCTCTGCCGCGGTTGCGCAGATCGGTTTTTCGATGAACGTGTGCTTCTTTGCAAGAAAGACCTGCCGGACAACCGCCGCATGGTATTGTGTCGGCACGCAGACGCTCACCGCGTCCACATGCGCGAGCAGGTCGTCAACGGTTTCATACACAGTCGCGCCGTGTTGCTTCCCGATCGCTTCGGCGGCCTGTGCATTCACATCGCAGACCCCGAGATGGTCGACACTTTTAAGCTCGGAATAGACGCGGACGTGGTTCTTTCCCATCGCCCCGACACCGATCACACCGACATCCATGTTATTTCACCTTCTTGATGGTCTCACAGATATACGCGAGGTCTTTTGTGTCAAGCGATGGGTGGATCGGCAGGGAGAGGACGGTCTCCGAGAGTTTCGTCGCCACCGGGCAGGGATCGGGATCGGCAACCGGTGCATAGAGCGGCTGGCGATGGATTGGGATCGGGTAATGGACTGCCGAGCCGATACCTTTTGCCTTCAGGAGATCCATGAGGGCAGTCCGGGAGAGCGGGAACTCCTCCGTGAGCCGGATCACGTACTGGTGGTACACGTGCTGCACGTTGTCGGCGACCTTGGGCTTTATGAGGCCCTTTGCCGTGAGGTTTGCCGCGTAGTATTCCGCGTTCTTGCGGCGGCGCATGTTGAACTTGTCCAGTTTTTTGAGCTGGACTACCCCGATCGCAGCGGCGATATCGGTCATCCGGTAGTTGAAACCCAGTTCCGTGTGAAGGTACTTCTCGCTCTGCCCATGGTTGACGATAAGACGGAGTTTGTCTGCTGATGGCTTGTCATTCGTGGTGACCATCCCGCCCTCGCCAGTGATCATGTTCTTTGTCGCATAGAACGAGAAGCAGGCAAGTTTGCCGAGGTTTCCTGCCTTGACCCCATGGTAGAGCGCGCCGTGGGCCTGCGCCGCGTCCTCGATTAAGGGGATCGCGTGTGCTTCGCAGATCTCAAGGATGGGATCGACATCGAACGGCTGGCCGAACAGGTGGACGCCAATGACCGCTTTGGTTTTCGGGGTGATTCGTTCCTTTACCTGATCGGGACGGATATTAAAGGTCTGCTCGTCCACATCGGCAAAGACCGGTTTTGCACCGCACATGGAAACTGCTGTCGCCGTCGCGATAAACGAGAACGCGGGAACGACAACTTCATCACCCGGGCCGATACCTGCCGCAAGCAGCGCCGCATGGAGTGCGGCAGTCCCGTTGTTCGTCGCCACCGCATGGGCGGTGCCGCAGTACCCGGCAAACTTCTGTTCGAACTCGGCGACCTTTTCACCCTGTGCCAGCATGCCGGACATCAGTACATCCGACACAGCCGCCACTTCATCCTGGCCAATTACCGGCCGCGCGATAGGTATCTGCATGCCCTGACCGTCCCGTAAAAATCTGATAATTAGTTAATAAACGTGGGCAATAATCGGATAATATCATTCCTGTCGGGAGTATCGCGCATAAGGTCCCCTTACAGGGCCCCCATCATTGAGATCAGCAGGGGGTGGATAGGTACATTAGGTTTTGGAGAATACATATCCCATACTAAAAGCGCCGGGAGGAGTTGCCACGCATCACATCATTTCCATCGGGGATTTTGACCGCAGCGCAATCGATCGTCTGCTGGATCATGCACAACAGATCGAGAAACAGAAGTATACAAAAAACGCTCTTGACGGCAAGATCCTTGCCGTCCTCTTTTTTGAACCCAGTACCCGGACACGGATGTCCTTTGAGTCCGCGATGGCACGCCTCGGCGGCACCTCCATCTCGGTGAGCAGCGTCGAGGCCTGCTCGATGGCAAAGGGCGAGACCCTTGCCGACACGATCCGGGTGGTGAGCGGGTACGCGGACGCGATTGTCATCCGCCACCCCAAAGAGGGCGCGGCCCGGCTCGCATCGGAATTTGCAAAAGTGCCGGTCATAAACGCCGGGGATGGTGCCGGCCAGCACCCGTCCCAGACGCTCCTCGACCTGTACACGATCCGCCAGTCAATGAAGATCGACGGGATCGATGTGGCTCTTGTCGGAGACCTGCGGTACGGGCGGACGGCACACTCTCTTGCCTCCGCGCTCTCCCTCTACGGGGTCCGGCTCCACACGATCTCGCCCCCCGGTCTCGAACTGCCCCCCTCTCTTGCAAGTACCCTCACCGAAAAGGGCATGGAGATCGTCGCGCACGACAGCATCGAGGAGGTCATAAAAGACGTGGATGTCCTCTACGTGACCCGAATCCAGCGGGAACGGTTCCCGGACTCGACCTCATACTTCAATGTCGCCTCCAGTTACCGGATCACCCCGGAACTCCTTGCCGGGGCAAAGAAGAACCTGATCGTCCTCCACCCGCTCCCCCGGGTGGACGAGATCGACCCCCGGCTCGATGCCTCGCCCCATGCCCGGTACTTCGAGCAGTCGAAAAACGGGGTACCGGTGAGAATGGCCATGCTGCTGGATGTGATGGGATGAAACACATCGTACCTGCAGAGACGAGCGATGACGAAGGAGAAGGGCTTCTCGTACGGCGGATTAAAAACGGTACCGTGATCGACCATATCGACGGCGGCGAGGCACTCAACGTGGTAAAGATCCTTGGGATCGTCGGAACGACCCCGGAGGCACTCTCGATCGCGACCAATGTCCCAAGCAAGAACATGGGCAAGAAGGATATCGTCAAGATCTCCAACCGGGAGCTCTCGAAAGAAGAGGTGGACCGGATCGCACTTATTTCCCCCAGGGCGACCATCAATATTATCCGTAATTTCAAGGTCTGCGAAAAGCAGGGCGTCGAGATCCCGACGCTGATCGTGGGAAGCGTGCGGTGCCCGAACCCCGGCTGCATTACCCGGACAAACGAGCCGATCAAGAGCAGGTTCGAAGTGCTGCCGGAGGGAAAAGGCCTGCGCTGCCTTTACTGCGATTCAGTCATCACAAAAGACCTGACCAGTTACATCATATAACGGGGCAGCCCGTGCGGGACAGCTCCCCAGGACACCCGGTTTTTCTGTTTTTATTGGCCTTTATTGGCATTATCCGGATTTTTCCGCAAGGATCAGGTGACCGTGGACATCGATCTCCCCGCGCCATATGCGGGTAGACGAGATCCAGCGGCCGTCCTCGGCAAGTACGCAGGTGATCTGGTGGATGTCCACCTTGCGCAGCTTTTTCTCGCGGCGCATCCGGTTGATCTCGACAGCGACAGGGAGTGTCTCTTCGGAGACGACAATCGCGTCGAAATCCGCATCGAGCGCCGAGCCGAACCGGTCGCTGAGCGGCTCAACCTCCCAGTGCGTCGCATACTCATTCCCTGCAGCGTTGGTGGTGATGCTCCCTGCGATAAACTTCTCAAGGTCGGCTTTGCGCTCGGCAAACGGGTGGATCGGGTGCGTCTTCCTGCTCGCAAAAGCGTCCGTTGTCAGCCCGATCACGACCTGCCCCTCGGGTCCGGCGAGCGCAAACGACCGGGTCAGGAGCCGTTTGTGGCCGTCGTGAAGCGGATCGAACGTGCCCCCTACCATAACCTTCATACTGTCTGTACGTTAAGTTCCTATGATAATATGGGTATGGATGGGAAGATCGCTGGCACACCACTCTGGTGTGCGCCCAATGCAACGGTCGTCGGCAGGGTCACGTTCGGGAAGGATATCGGGATCTGGTTTGGCGCGGTCATCCGGGCTGACAAGGACCGGATCACTATCGGAGACCGTTCGAATATCCAGGACAACTGCGTTGTCCATACGAGCGCCGGGTTCCCGACGACGCTCGGCTGCGATGTGTCCGTGGGGCACGGGGCGATCCTCCACGGTTGCACCATCCGCGACCGGGTGCTGGTCGGAATGGGAGCGATCGTGTTGAACGGCGCTCTCATCGGGGAGGACTCCCTGATCGGTGCGGGAGCCGTTGTTACCGAGGGAATGCAGGTTCCCCCCGGATCGGTCGTGCTCGGGATCCCGGCACGGGTGCTCAAAGAGACCACCCCGGCGCAGCGTAAACACATCCTTGAAAATGCGCAGTCCTATGTCAGGCTCGCCGGGGAATATCTCCATGAGTGATGTTGTCGTCATCGGGGCCGGGGTATCCGGTATCCAGGCAGCGCTCGATCTCGCAAATCATGGTGTCGTCGTGCACCTGGTAGAAAGGGAGCCCACCATCGGCGGCCACATGGCCCAGCTCGACAAGACATTCCCGACAAACGACTGCTCCATGTGCATCCTCTCGCCGAAAATGGTAGATGTCCAGCGACACAGTACTATCCGGATTCATACCCTTTCAGAAGTGGAAAAAGTCGAAGGCGGGGCCGGGCACTTCAGGGTCACCATTCGCGAGCATCCACGCTACATCGATATGGACGCCTGCACCGGCTGCGGCGACTGCATCCAGATCTGCCCAGTCGAGGTCTACAACCGGTTCGACGCCGGCGTCGGGGTAAGAAAAGCGATCTACAAGCCCCACCCCCAAGCGGTCCCCGACCGGGTCGTAAAGGACAAGGAGCACTGTATCGAGTGCGGGCTCTGCTACGATGCCTGCGGCCCGCAGGCGATCCTGCACGAGGACGCGGAAAAAGAGATTGTTGTTGAGGCCGCAAGCATTGTCGTTGCCACGGGCTACGAGGTCTTCGATGCACGGAAAAAGTCCCCCCTCGGGTACCTGAAGTTCCCCGATGTGGTGACAAGCCTCGAACTGGAGCGGATGATCAACGCAAGCGGCCCGACCGGGGGGAAGATCCGGCGTTTGAGCGACGGAAAAAAGCCAAAAAGCATCGTCTTTATCCAGTGCGTGGGTTCGCGGGATATGCCCTTACAGCGCCCGTACTGTTCCTGTGTCTGCTGCATGCAGGCGATGAAGAACGCGCTGCTCATCAAAGAGAAGCACCCCGAGATCGAGGTGACGATCTTCTATATGGACGTCCGTGCCTACGGGAAAGGCTACGAGGAGTATTACGAGCGGGCAAAGGGCGTCGGGGTAAAATTCCTGCGGGGGAT
>JBEKTA010000037.1:0-10344 GCA_049516515.1 Methanoregula sp.
GATCCGTTCCTGCATACAATAAAGGTCAGTTTCCGGTTGCACATTCCTCGATCTTTGTCAGGACCACGGTCCCGTTCAGGCTGATGATGGTAACATTGTTGTCTCCGGATGCCGGGCCAATCATCGCGCCGTTCGGGACTTCCGTTATATGAATCTCGTTTGAATTATATGTCGCGAGGAACTGGACCCCGGACTGGTCAAACATCCTGCAGATCCCGCCCGATCCGCAGTCGATGATCGTGCCGTACGGCACTTCGTTGTTCTGCGTCGATGACCCGGGCGGAACTATTTTGAGTTCCCCGACAAGCAGGACCGGCTGAAGGCTCTCGTTTACCTTGAGGGCCGGCAGGGCGAGTGCCGACCAGTTGATCTCATTTTTGGTACAGGTCTGCGTTGAAGCCGGTGCGATCACCTGGGCATACGTGCCGGTATCAGCCTGGAGGTTATCGTCTCCCGTGGATACACTGACAGAATAATTGCCCGTGTTGAGCAGGGACGTGTTGACTGTGCCGGAATAATGATTGGTCCCGCCCGAACCAGCGGTAACGACAGCGGATCCCCCCGCGATCTCATGGGAGAAGTCATACTCCCTGGGCGTCGGGTGCGTGTTGACCGTGGTGACATCGATTCCGAGCGGGGTTCCGGCCGGCAGGCTGGTGTTCCCGGAGACCGTCATAGTCCCCGGCGGTGCCGGTGGGATGGGCGCAATATCAATCCAAGCATCGACCCCGTTAAGGAAGGTGACGGTGCATGAGTTGTTCGTACCGGGGGAATCGATGGCCTGGCAGAGGAAATCCTCCTGTGTTGTGGGATAGTACTGCCTGTCGTTGACCTCTTTGAGGACTTTGTCCGGGACTGATGAGGATCCAACGATCTGGCCGGATGCCGGGTCGTAGTTCACCGCGAAATGATCAGGCGGGGCCGGGTACTGGGCGATAATCGCCGAAGTAAAATTGCGGCCGAGGGCCGAGGTCACACCGGCATCGAGCGTGACGGAAAACGTTCCGTCCGGTTTTACCGGCACGAGCACGGTGGAAATGCTGCGGTTGAGCAGCCAGACCTGCACGGTTGTCATCGTCCTGTCGTGAACGGTGCCGGTGATCGTGAACGGCTCGCCCCGCAGGACGTTAAAGGACCCATGATCTGCGAACGAGCCCTGGCTGACTGCTGGGGTTCCGACAACTTCCGGCGCTGAAAGAGAGGATATATTTGCTGCTGAAGGCGTCGGTGTTGCATTTACCTGCGACTGGTTTGTGATACAGCCTGCTGATATCACAAGGAGTGCGGCAAGCAGCAGGAAGATGCATATGCGGTTTATGGGTTTTATCGTGTTAATCAGTCCCGACCCATAAGTGAAACCGGGGTCAGGCAGTTGTTGGTTCAAGAGCTCATAACTCTTATGAGTCATTTATCTACATGTTGCCCTGCAGATCATACATTCTTGGGAAAATTACGAGAGTTCCCACCCCCTGATGGGGGTCGCTCGGCCGCCTCGTCGGGGCCTCGCTGGGCAAGGGAGGTGTACCGGGATCTTTCTGTGATCCGCCGCGGGGGCGTCCCTTCGGGGGCGGCGGGGGGTATCGCAATTTTCCTAATCAAAAGGAGCCATTAATTTGGTAATGATTTGACATTGCTTTTCAGATAGGGAATGGAATGGTGAAGGATAATATCTGCAATTTCTTCCATCGTAAAGTAATATTCCCTCAATAAAGTGGGGCAATGATTCGAGCTCCTGTATTGTATCTCCCATCAGTATCTCTAACGCAGTCCAATGAGTATTCATTGCAATAATTATGGGGTGATCTGTCCCGTCTTCAAGCAGATCTCCGAAGTGTTTTTCAATCTCTTTTGCAACCATTGTTGTTGTTCGAGAATATTCTCCAGAATTTTTAGGCCCAAGCCCTTTATTGGGATCTCCAAATTCCGTGTATCCTGTATCAAATGCATCTTCGTATTCTTTACTTGGCCGTGGGGTAGTTACTTCGATAAACACAGATTGATCTTCTATTTGAATTAAAAAATCCAGTTTCTTTTTAGCACCGTTGACTTCTATTTCAGGATCTCGATCAGGTGTAAATCCAGCAGTTTTCAAGTGATGATAAAATTCAATTTCAGAATAATGACTAAAGAAGTCATCACTAATTTGTCTGCCAAATTTTTTTGTACGGTACTCAGGATAATGTGAAAGCCAGTGTTCAAGAGTAACGATCATGATGGCAAATGACCGATCACAAGTGATATACCGCAGGATCCCGGATAATCTAAATTCTTGTTGATCTAAAGGTGTCACATTGCCGAATTGGTCTCGAGTTAACCGATAAAAATTAGAATTTTTTGTAATTATTGCATTTAGATGAGGATATTGCAACAGAACTATGTCAATGATTTGTCTGTCGCGTTCATCTGCTATCTTTTCATTAGATGGCATTGATGAAATTCTCACATCTTAATCTGCGCCAGCGCATCGTAGGCCATCTTCCGGAACACCGCCGGATCGAGAGTGGGGTACTGCTCCTTTGCCTTGAGGATGTCCGGGTTCGTGCCGGTTGCGAATGCATCGACGCGGTCAAGCGTGCGGGCCGCGGTGTCCAGCGTCCAGAGGTCCCGGGTGTCCTTGTCTACAACATTAACTGATTCGACCCGGACGGAAACGAGGGGTGCGCTTGCAGGGTCTTTCTGGTAGATGGAGGCTTTCCCGATGACCGCGACAAACGCAGGCGTCTCGATTTTCGCAAGCTGCTGCATTGCCTCGGGCTGGTAACTTCCCGCCATGATAAAGAAGGTCCCGGTCGGGTCGATGACCCGGCCCCGGTAGAAGATGTTCTGCTCTCCCTGCCGGGTCTTCTCGGTCAGCGTGCCGACAATGAAGATCCGGTTGCTGCGTTCCCCGGTCGGGAGGAGCACGAACGTCGGGCTCTTCTCGTCCTCGCCATCCTTGAACTGGTACCGGCACTCCCGGAGTTCGCTTGCAAAGACCCTCCGGGCCGGCTCGCGCTCGAAACTGCCGTCGCGCCTGCCCATCTCCGGTGCCGGCGAACTCATGGTACACCCCCGGCCCGGTTCAGGAGCTTCGCATGCTCCCCGCTCTCGAACTTCTGCCACTCGCAGGTATTGACCAGCAGCCGGTTCTCGATCTCCCGGCCCTTGCAGACTACGTACCGGCCGAGCACCTTGTCCCGCATCTGCAAAAAGACCTCGTCCATCCCGAGCGGGTTGTTCTCCGCGATCTCCTTTGCCTGGTCAAGTGTCATTCCCGTCAGGGCTTCGACCACGTCACGCTTTAAGAGCATATTATGTGTCTTCTCGCCGTCGTCGAGCCAGCCCTTGATCCGCAGATCGTAGACGAAGTTCGGCTGGATCTCGTGGATCGGGCAGTAGTTCTGCCGGGACAGGGCCCGGTTGCAGCCTTCGACCGGGCAGCGCTTGATGATCCCGGAGCCGGGCGCGATATGCACGATGGCGCCCTTGACCTCCGCGTCGCCGCCGCTGGCAGTCGCGATATCGCCTTCCTCCTGCATGATCGTCGCGCCCGTGATGTTGAGCGAGAGCCGCTCGTTGAACTCGTCTGCCTGTGCATAGAAGACGGAGTAGACCGCGCCGGGGACAAGTTTTTCCTTGCCCTGCTCTTTCCAGATGATGAACTTGATCGTTCCGGTCTCGTCGCCCAGGAGACCGGACTGGAGCATACGGTCGTGCGTTGTGTCCCATTCCTGGATCACTTTCGCCCGTACGCTCGCGACGCCGGCCTTAAGATCTTTTACCGGGACCGGTGCCGGGATGAGCGGATCGGTCTTCTCGATCTCTTTAATGGTGGTACCCGAGTGCACCTTGAGGTTCGGGACACCCTTGTACTCGTCCACGACCGCGGATTCGAGCCGGTACCACGTGCCCTCCTCCATCTTCGGTGCGTTACTCTTCGCCCAGACCACAAACCGGATCCCGCCCGATTCGTCCGCGATAATACCGCTCTGGGCAATCGCCGGCGATGCGGGCGCGGCAAGGGAGACCACCTTTCCCTCAAGGGTCACCCAGTCCCCGGGCTGTGCATCGGCGACCTGCTTCTGTTCATTTGCGCCGCCCGCGCCTCCGGCACTCCCGCCCGATCCCGTGGCGGGGGCGATATTGAATTCCTTCGCGAGTTCGTTTGACACGCTGCGCTCAGCCTCGGCAGGCTGGACGCCGAACTCTTCTGTGAGCCTGCGCAGCTTGCCCTCGACCTTCTGCCGGTCGATCTCATGTCCTGTTTTTGAAAACTTTCGGGAGATTCTTTCAGTAGCTTCGGAATAATCCATTTCTTACATCTCCAACCGTAGATCCATTGTTACTGGGTATATACCAGGTACCGTGCGCTGCGAAAGTAAAAGAGACGTGCGGATTTGTCGCCGCGATGGTGAGGTTTATGACCCTGCACGGGAACTAAGTGTAGTATGGCTGAATTAACTGCAGACTCTACAATCTACGACCTTCTCCAGGCAAAGCCTGATGCGACCGAAGCCCTCTTCAAGTTCGGCATGGGCTGTGTCGGGTGCTCAATCGCCCGTGGCGAGACCATCCGCGAAGCAGCGGAGGCACACGGTATCCCTCTGCCCGAGCTCTTAAAGGCGCTCGGTATCAAGGAATAAATCACTTTTTTTGTTTTGCTCTCATGCGCATAAGTTCTGCGAGCGGAGCATCGGGATAATGTTTCAGGTAATCCGCGACCGCAGGTTCGTGCAGCAGGGTGCAGCCCGAACAGTTCCAGACCCGGCCGTTTGAGACGCTCTGTGACCACTCACCCAGCGTCTCGTTCCTGCACGGGTAGAACGGGCAGTAGCAGAAGTCGCAGGCCTGCCCCGCGAAATGGCAGGGATAATACGGGCAGTTGTGGGGCAGCCATTCCACCCAGTGCCCGCCCTCGAACCGGCTCCAGATAAAAAACGCCGGCTCCGTTATAACTCCGCTCTCGTAGCGGCGCAGGGCTTCGGGCACGCCCTTTAAGATCGCGTCCCGCACCCGCCGGCCCGGCTCGGTGATCCGGCCGGCATAGTGATGTTTCGCCTCCCCCTCGGATGCGGCGATCACGGCATCGGTAGGCGTACCGGAGACACGGCCGGCGGCAAGCAGCGCCTCGGTCTTTGCCTCGGTCGCCACCATGATCGTCTCCAGAAGCGCCGAATCTTCCATTCCCTCGCTGCTGTACGCGATGATGTTGATCGTCCCCGCACCATGCACCCCAGCCGGCTCCTGACGGATGCCGGCAGTTACAAAGACCGTGATAAAATCGTACTGGAGCACGCAGAGGTTCCGGATCGGGACGGCGGTCAAGAGGCCCAGCACATCGCTCCCGGCACCGGCCGCAGCAGCGATAAGCGCGATCTCCTTTGCCGGCTCGTCGTGGCTCCAGTCTGCCGGGACCGTGTGGTTAAAGAGGGTCGCAACGTTACGGATACCACCGGCAATACCGGTGCTTGCGGCGCGGAACGCCCCGCGGATAAAAAGAGTATCAGGGCCGGTATAATATCTCATGCAACAGAGTATCTGACCCGGTCTTTGAGTTCCTGCTGTTTGCCGGCGTTCCACCCGGAGACGTCCTGCAGGTACCCGGTCACCCGGCTGATCTGGACGACATCGTGGGAGCCGCATTCAGGGCAGACGGGCTTGCCGCACAGGGGGCAGTACTCGATCCCGGAGATCATCTCGTGCATGCAGTGGCAGTTGTCGAGCGGGCACATGATCTCAAGCTTGGTCTCACCGCAGTTCGGGCACGGGTTCTGGTCCACGATGAGGTGGCAGGTATGGCACTTGTATTTGCGCTCGGTTTCCGGAATATCGTCGAGTTTCTTGTATTTTTCTGTAATTTTCCGCTGCTCTGTGCTCCAATCCATACTACTACATCGCGCAAGTCCTTAAAAAACTTTTAGGCCGTGCCCTGAAGGTTATATCGCATTCGCGGTACGTACTGGCGCGCACCGGTGGATCGGGTCTCAAAAAAGGATTTGTTCAGGCTTTCCTGTCCCTGCGGAGGTGTGCATAGGACTGCGCTGCGGCCGCAGGATCCGGGGCATCATAGATCGACCGGCCCACGATGATGCCGTCCACGAGTGCGGCGACGGCGTCTGCATCCCCGCCCTGTGTCCCGATCCCCGGGGAGAGGATCTTCTTATCCCCGATAAACCCGCGCAGGACCCTGACCCGGTCCGGCCGGGTGGCCGGCGCGATAATGCCATCGGCGCCCGCTATGATCGCGTTCGATGCGATCTGTTCCGCAATCCCGCCCGAGAAAAATTCCTTTCCTCCCGGGTGGCTCATCTCGGCGACGACAAAGCATTCCCCTTTGTGTGCATGGGCGGAAGCGACACAGGCTTTCACCGAGTCCATCCCGGTAAAGCCGTGGCAGATGATCCCGGAAAAGCCGGCAGCAAAGACCTGGTCGCAGATGAGCGTGTCCGTGTTCGGGATATCGGCGACCTTGAAGTCGGCGATGAGCGGCAGGCCTTCCCTTTCAAGTTGCCCGGCGATCGAAAGGCCGGCCGAGAGCACGAGCGGGTACCCGATCTTGATCGCATCAAGGTGCGGGGAGCAGGCATGTGCTGTCGCGAGCGCCTTTTTCTTTTCGGGTACATCGAGGGCGAGGATAAGGTCAGGCATGGGACAATCGCTCCATCACAGCCGCGACGAGGACCGGGAGCGTGATGGTCGCATCGGCGTACACGGTCACGGCCTTTGCTTCTTCGGTGATCTTGCCCCACGACCGGGCCTCGTCGAGCGTTGCGCCCGAGAGCCCGCCAAGGTCAGGCCGGTCCCCGGTGAGCTGGATCGCGTAGTCGAAACCGTTTGGGGTCATGAGCATGCTCTGGAGGATGAAGTTCTTGGGCACGCCACCACCCACGAGCAGGGCACCGGCCTTTTTGGTCGCAAAGCAGGTGTCAAGGAGCGCCGGCATATCGGCAAACGCGTCCACGGTCACCTTGTTCGTCTGCGAGAAGAGCCAGTACTGGAGGCCGACCATCGAGTCCTGGATGGCCGGGCAGTACACCGGGATCCCTTTCTGTGCAGCAGTCGCAAGGATGCCGGTTTTTAAGTGGAGCCCGATGTGGCGCAGGAGCCCGGAGATCGAGATGGTGCTCCCGGGTTCGAGTTCGCCGTACACACCCTGCATGAACGTCTCGAAGTGCTCGAAGGCCTCGTTTGGGAGATAGACATCGTAGATCCGGTTGATCTCATCATGCCTGAGCTCGATGTCGTTGCAGAACGCGGTGCCGTGGAAGTGGTGGCAGCCGATCGCCTCGATGATATCGTGCGTGAGGTTTGCACCGGTCGAAACGAGGATGTCGATGTGTCCATCCCTGATGAGATCGGAAACGATCCCGCCCATGCCGGCCGGCACCATCGCGCCGGCAAGCCCGAAGAATTTTGTCGTATCCGCATCCTTGAGCATCTGCTCGTAGATCTCGGCCGCATGGTAGAGCGAGCCGCCATTGTACGCCCCGGCTTTTCCCATTGCATTGACCAGTTCGCCGACGGTCATTGCCGGTTTGAGGTGCATCTGGGTGACCGGTTCATCGCATTGATGTGTCATCGCTGTTTTTCCCCGTTATGCTAGCGGAAGTATTGGCGCTTTGGGCTGATAACAGTGTTTGGAGGAAATGCAGGATATAACCAAAAAAAGGATGAAAATTGACGAACAATTGTGAATTTTGTGCCCGTATCAGAAAGATATTTACCCTTTTAAGGTGGTTTATCGACTATGCAGGAAGTCCGGTTAACCATACGTAAGCGTGCATTTCCAAGCGAGGGGCGGGTGCGTTTCAACGTCGCACACCTGCCCGCTCTGGGAATACAGGACGGGGGAAAAGTCGATCTCATCAATGAAGAAACCAAAAAATCCGTTACAACATCCGTGATCGCCGATACCATGGTGCGGGAAGGACAGGTCCGCGTGAGCGAGGAAGACTTAAAGACGCTGGGACTCAAGGACGACGATGATGTTCTTGTCAGGAAAGCACAAGCCCTGCCGGAAAAACTTTCTAAAGCCGCAGCAGAAGCAAACGCGTCGATTGCAAAAGGCGTAGGGAAACTCGATAAGGCTGTCAGGAAAACCGCCGGCGAGGTAAAGACCGGGGCCGCAAAAACTGCCGCTACCGTGAAAAAAGAGACAAAGAAAGCATCGGCAAGTCTCGGGAAGGCGGCAGCAAAGACCGCGAAAAAAGTAAAAAAGACGGTGAAGAAAGCCACCGGACCCAAGGATGAACTCTGATATGATCTCTCTGTGCGAAGGATGGGACAACGCCGCCCGTAACGGGGTGATGTAACGTTGGCAGCAGACGCAGTTGTGGCACCGGTACCAGGAATCCCAGACACTGTTATTCTGGGAATCCTTATTGTTCTCGCCCTTGTGATTGTTTACCTCATCGTCCGTGAGATCCGGATTATGAAGACGGCCAACCGCACGATCGAGCTCGAACTCGAAAAGGATAAACTCAGACTCCTCCAGCAGCACGAAGCATCGAAAATGTTCCCGTTCACCCGGTTCTCACCCGAACAGACGGCCGCGATCCGGCAGGTCGAGGATGAGAACACGGTTCTTGAAACAAATCTCTTCGCGAAGGAAAACCTCCTTGAAAAGCAGTTAACCCGGCTCGAAAATATCGTGAAAACAAAAAAACTGGATCACCTCCTCAACCATGTCCAGGAACAGGAAAAGAAGGTGAAGTAGATGTACCCGGTAATCAACCAGAATCCGGACCAGAATACGACCGGGGAATCCTTCTGGGACCAGTTCTCCCATATACCCGGAACGATCGACTCCCGCATGCCGACGTTCGATAAATCGCTCGACGCGTATTTCGACCATAACTTTGCCGCCATCATAAAGGAATGGGATCTCGTGACTGAGATCGATCTCGAACTGCTTGAAGACCGGCTGGCGCACGTGAGCGATGAGATCACCAGTCTCTACGCAGAAAGAACGACCATCGAAGCACGGGCACAACGGCTGGACGACCTCGTCACCTCCCTGGAGCAATCATTATGATCGGCATGAACTCATATCTCAATGCCTACGTGGACCGCCGGATGAAATATATCGTTGAGGAATGGGACCTCGCAACAAAGGCCGATCTTGTGGATTTCACCGCGAGGCTCGCGGCACTGGAGCAGGAGATCCCAAAGCTGAAAACCTTTGACCAGGCAGCTGCGGACAAACTGACCGGGCTCGAAGCCCGTGCAGCGAAACTCAAAGGGAGGATCTAAAGATGGACCTCCTCACCTTTGTCATCCTCGTCATCATCCTCTGTGTCGTCCTGTTCCTCGTGTATTATTTTTTCCGGGGCGCAAGGGGGAACATTTCGCTTACCCGGCCGGTGGAGAGCCGGGTGGACGAGTACCTTGACCGCAGGTTCCAGAGCATGGTGGAGGAGTGGGAACTCGTTTCCCACCCGAGACTTGCGAGCTTTAAAGAGCAGCGGACACCTGAGATCGAACAGGACGAAGCACGTCTTTTGGACCTGAAGAACTACGAGTCCGGCATGCAGGCCCACTTAGCGTCACTGGAGGCGCGACTTGACACTCTGGAAAAAGAACTGGCCCGGAAAGACAATTCCAAAAAGTAAGGATGCTCCTGTCCTTCGTGAGCTCAAAAAAGAGATTGCGGTGATGCGAAAGCAGGGGGAACCGCCCGCAAAGGACCCCGGCAGTTTCGCGCAGTACATGTGCGATCTCTGCACCACGCCCCACCCGGTATCGGAGCTCCGCCAGTGCGTGCTCTGCGGGCGCTGGGCGTGCGAAGCCTGCTGGAAGGATGGGTATTATACCTGCAAGTCCTGCGCCGGCCTCATCAAAATCCACATGCTCAAAGGGGAATGAACATCCCCGTTTTTCCAGCCGGCTCTTTCTCCTCCCTTTTTTTCCCTGAGGCTGTCCCGGGACATGTGTCGTGACATTTTTTTAATAAGCCTCCCCAACCCATTTATTGCTCCCGGTTCAATAGTTCCGGCACATGGTTCTCCCGTTCAATATCCTTGATCTGGTACTCCATTTTGACAAGTACCTCCCAGTGATCCTCCAGCAGTACGGGATGTGGACGTACGTGATCCTGTTCCTGATCCTCTTCTGCGAGACGGGTCTCGTGGTCATGCCCTATCTGCCGGGGGACTCCCTCCTTTTTGTCGCGGGCGCTGTGGCTGCTCTCGGGATGCTCAACATCTGGATCCTGCTCGGCACCCTGATCATCGCCGTGATACTCGGGGATACGCTCAACTACTGGATCGGCTACACCTTCGAGATGAAAGTGCTTGAATGGAAATATTCCCTCGTGAAAAAAGAGCACCTCGATGAGACGCAGAAATATTTTGAAAAATACGGCGG
>JBEKTA010000038.1:0-9872 GCA_049516515.1 Methanoregula sp.
TCGCCGTGGTGGACGTGGAGGTCGCGGTGGGCGTTGAGGACGTCAAACTCCCGGCTGCTCCGGTACTCGTTGTAAAAGGAGATGCCGGTGGCAAGAAGGATCGCGATGATAATCCCGGCCGTATCCAGAAGGCTGCTCCCGGAAAAGAACGAGACGATGGCGGAGAGCATGACCGCAAAGAGCAGGATTTTGATGATGGGGCTGTCGAAATTTTTCAGGTACTGTTTCCAGAGCGGCTCGCGTTCCGGCGGCGTCATGACGTTTGCGCCGTACTTCTTCCTGCTCTCTTCTGCCGCGGGGGACTCTAGGCCGTCCACCCCGGCATATTCCCTGATCTCATCAAGCGTGAGCATGTATACGGTTCCCGTGCGGGGAGGCCCCCCATCCCCGGATGTGAGGAGGATATTGGTGCTCCTTGAGTATAACACCGTATTATGATGCAGGGATGATGCAAAGCGCCGGGTTACCCGTTACTAGACCGGTCCCATAGCCATGTATCCCCATGCACACAGGTATTTTTCCGGGTGCAGCAAAAGGGCAATTATGTACGGTAAGGACCGGGACCGTTTCAATAACCGGTGGCATAGTACCAGCCGTTTTCTTCCCTCACCTGAACCGGTACCGAGAAGAGCCTGCTGATCTTCTCATCGGTCAGCATCCCTTTTTTTTTGCCATCGCCGCAGATCCTGCCTTTGTCCATCATGACGACACGGGAGATCTCCGGGATGATATCGTGGAGCTGGTGCGTGACAAGGATGATGCTGGTTCCCGACTGCGCGATCGTTCGCAGGGTCTCTCTGAACGTGTGAAGGACAGAAAGGTCGAGGCTGTTTGTCGGTTCGTCAAGGATGAGCGTGGCAGGATCGAAAACAAGCGCCCTCCCGATTAAAAAGCGCCGTGCCTCTCCCGACGACATCTCGTTTGTGGGCCGGTCGCTGAGCCGGTCGATGCGAAGGAACCTCTGGATCTCCTGCGTCTTTTCTTCCATGGCCGGGGTGACGACCCGGTTAAAGAGTCCGATGCTTGAAAAAAAACCGGAGAGGATCACCTCCTGGCCGGTGATGGTTCCTGTGAACGTGTACTGGAGGTCGTTTGACACGATGCCGACAAACGACCGGAGATCAAAGATATCCCATGTGTCTTTTCCCCTGAAATCAAAGGTTACGGGACCTTCGGAAAGGACCGGGTAATACTCGCGGGTAATGGCTTTTATAAGCGAGGACTTTCCCGCACCGTTTGGTCCGAGAATGGCGACGTTCTCGCCTTCTCCAATGGAGAGCGTGACACCATCGAGCACCCGTTTATCGCCCCGGATCACGGAGACATTGGCAAATTCAAAGAGCGGTGGCATGATATCAGGATCGTATGCGGCGCATGCTGGCATGATTTTTCTTTAAACAGGTGAAAAGTATTTCCTTTTATTGGGTGATATCCGTTCCCTTGTTCGGTGCGATATCAGATCCAGGAAATTTTTTTCGGAAAAGGTTGTATCAAAAGGACTATCAGGGGCTGGTTCACAACCCGTAGCATATGCCAGATAGTACACTGCCCCCTGCCGGTTCAGGACAGGAGTTCCTGGAGCAGACAAAGTGCCGGTACCTGGGCCGGTCGGACCAGGAAAAAGGCATGCCCCAGCCTCCGCTGGAACTCCCGGCGGACCCGGATCTGCCGGTCTTCGCTCTCCCGGATCCGACATCGCTTGTCATCCCGCAGATCGATCTCCGTTTGGCAATCGAGAGCCGGCACAGCGTCCGGTCGTATGTAAAAGAGCCGCTCTCGCGCGACGAACTCTCGTTCCTGCTCTGGTGCACACAGGGAGTAAAGAGCGTGCACGGGGTACAGGCGACATTCCGTACCGTCCCCTCGGCCGGGGCGCGCCACGCGTTTGAGACATACCTGCTCGTAAACGATGTTGACGGCCTCGAACCGGGCCTCTACCGGTACCTTGCCCTCACCCACCGGCTCTGTCTGGTAAAGACCGATCCCACGCTCCACATCGACATTGCCCATGCCTGTCTCAACCAGGAATTCGTGATGAGGAGTGGCGTCGTGTTTCTCTGGACGGCCGTGCCGTACCGGATGACATGGCGGTACGGCGAACGCGGGTACCGTGACCTGCACCTTGACGCCGGCCATGTCTGCCAGAACCTCTACCTTGTCGCAGAGGCGGTCGGCTGCGGTGTCTGCGCCATTGCGGCGTTCGATGACGATGCGATGGCAGAGATCCTGGGAATTGACGGGAAAGAGCAGTTTTTGATCTACCTTGCAACCGTGGGGAAACGTGAAGGGGCCGGTGATGGGGCAGGATAACATCCCCGCACCCCGGCACGATCATTGGCAGGGATCCTGAAGTATCTCAAAAGAAGAAGATTCGGGATCAGGAACCCGGCGATCCCTGCAGTGCGGCTGACGCTTCCTGTGCTGTAGGATAGATGGCAAAGATGGTGGTAAACCCGGCTAGTCTCATGACCTTCTGCACCTCATGCGAGAGGCCGCAGAGCGCGAACCGGTCACTGTCGTTATGCAAGGTTTTTGCTGTCGCAAGCAGGATCCGCAGGCCGCCGCTGGAGATATAGACAAGACCGGTAAAATCGAGAATAATCTTACGGCTCCCGTCGGCAATAAGGTCATTAAGGGCAGTTTCGAGGGCTCCTGCGGTCATGGCATCCACGCGTCCGGTCACTGCAAGGACCGTTGCGGTATCATGTGTCGTAGTTGTAATCTCCATGTTTATACCCCGGATTGCCATCGGGCCGTATCAGATACTTGGGAAATATCCACCCTGTGCCGAGATAATCCTTCTCCTTTTTTACCAGACTGACTTATTTATGTACGTGGGTGTGCAAACCATAGTTGGAGTATCCCTTTATGACCCCCGTGATCCGGATGCCATATTTCCCCTCGCTGTGCCTGTCACGGAAAACTGGCACGGGAGCCGGATTTCCGGTTCAGGGCCGTGACAACCCGGTCCCGGCGCCGGGTAAACCACTGGCATTTTTGCAGGGTTCCGGCGTGTGATCATGACCCCGTCTGCCAGCATTGTTATTCCCGCCCTTCTTGATGCGATCCCCGGGGTCTCCTTTGAACTTGAGCAGTACCTGCGATCATCGGGTTTTTCCGATGAACAGATCCTCGATCTCCAGCTTGCTGTCGAAGAGGTGATCACCAATACGATCATGCACGGCTATGCCGGCACCCCGGGCACCATCGCGATCTGCTGCCGGGCGGGGCAGGACGAGGTGACCATTCAGATTTCTGATGACGCCCCGGCATTTGACCCGCTCCAGGTACCGGAGCCGGATACAACCGCGAATCTCGATGACCGGGAGATCGGGGGTCTTGGTATTTTCCTTATCCGGAAAGTAACCGACGGCGCCACGTACCGGTACAAAAAGGCAAAAAATATCCTGACCCTGACAAAAAAGAGATGCCCCCTTTCTTAAGGGTACCTCGAATGGTCAGAAAAACGGGATTATCCTCTACTGCTCTTTTACAATATCCTGGATGTACGCAACGCCGATCTTTGCGTGCCTGATCCGGGTGCTGTCGAGGAGGTGGCGCATATCCACAAATGTGGCATCGCTGACGATCTTTTTTACCTGTGTGTTTAAGTCAAGCGAGCCATCGTAGGGCACCCCCCGGAACACCACGCCATGGTTGTGGAGGTACATTGCCTTTGAGGCGTCCTTGTTTGCCGGGTTTGCGTAGTACAGCGCATCGAGGTTCTCTTTTTTGTAGCCTGACAGGTCGTGCGCGAGGTCTATCCCGATCCCGAAGCTCACGAGCGTATCCCCTTTGTAGGACATGCTGGTATCGGAAGCCATCCATGTTCCGGACTGTGCAGGGTCCATGATCGAGGCTCCTTTCGGCAGCGCTGTCCCGGCGACCGGTGCCTTTTTGATGCCCGAACTGGCAAGGCCGGCAATAACGCCCCAGATGGCGACCGCGACGACACCCTTGTAGGTCTTTACTCCCCGGTCAACGGCCCCTGCAAAGATCATGCGGTAGATATCGGTAATACTGATCCCCTGCGGATCTTGCGTATCGAGGGTCAGGTATTCGTTGAACGGGCCGTCCAGCGTGACATTAAATCCCGTGTAGACCGGCACATCTGTTTCCGCATCAAGCGGTGTCAGGAAATCCGGGGTGTTGTTCCCGTCTGTCGGCAGCCAGACCATGGAGCCGTACAGGGTGATCATCTCGCCGAGAAGCGGCATTGCCTCTTTCTTATCGGCCCCGAGCGCGCCAAGGCCAAGCGAGTACGTGATCTCGGAGAATTTCCGGGTCTTGATATCGGCTTCGGTGAGCTGTGCATGCAGGATCTTGTGGAGATCACCGGTGACACGGAGGGCAGGGGGGCTTGTCATCCAGCCCGGCTCGATGGTGAGCGTGACGCCCTCCTCCTCGATCTTCTTGTAGAAGATCTCGTTAAAAAGCGTCGGGTTTTTACGCTTTTTCTTTATGTCCTCAACAGCGGCGTCGGTAGTCGGGAAGATCTCCAAGATAGTCGTGAACCCGGCCATGTCGAGCACTTTTTTCGGGTACTCCCCGACGCCGGCAAGGGCAAATCTCCCGCTCCTGCGTTTCATCTCCTTTTTGAGCACATTAAACGTGCGAAGACCGCCGCTCGAGAGGTACGTGGAGCCGGAGAGGTCGAGCACCAGTTCCTTGTCATCGTCGTGCAGCGCTCCTTTTATCCACTCGTCGAGCTGCTGGGCGCCAAATGCATCCAGCCTCCCGTTGATAAAAAAGACGAGCACGCCCTCCTTTCGTTCGCTTTTCGCATCCATTTTTTCTTTTCCATCTCCCGGATAATACTTCTTGCACCTGCCTTTTTTTAATGTTCGTATTTATCTGCAGACGCAAGCCTCTCCTGTGCGGTGCGGTTGTTATTCCCATCCGATTTTCTGGACGAATCAAAAAAGAAAAGGATCAGGCCGGTGTCTGTTCAAAAATGAGGAGCGGTTTTTCTGTGGGATCGTACAGGTAAAGGTGGTCGCTCCGGAACATTAGCGTGGAGGTATTTTTCAGATCGTGGAGGTACGAGGACTCGATCTGCATCACACCGGGAGCCGGGCAGAGCATTGTGTTTGTTCTCCCGGAACCGGGTGTCAAAGTCAGGGTGGAACTGATAATCGTGTAATTATAACTGTACCAGTTGCACCCGGAATACCCGCCAAGGATGGTGTTGTTCCCGGGGCTGAACCGGAGGGTCACATCAGTCCCGTTTGTAACCGGGACCATGGTGCCTTTTTCATTGGTATAGTAGGAGAGCGTCCAGTTCGTGCCGGTCAGGTTCACCGGCACGGATCGTGTGACGCCCTGGATCTGTGCATAGAAAATGAGCAGGACAAGCACACCTATAAGTGCCATCATTGCCCAGAAGCCCGGACCCATGGGTGCAGCCGGCAAAGGGACAGGATCCGCGTTATCCCGTATACTGGTTACGGGCGTGATCTCCGAAGGTTCGTCAGCCATTCCAATACTAAAGTGGCTCCTCAAAAGATAAGCATTCGCGGGCTTAAAGAGTCCCTTAAAAGAAAAACCGGTGCACACCGGAAAAAACCTGTGCAGGTTCCGGGGTGAATATGCACCCGGGCCGACCGGTCACCCTGACCTATTTTCCCATCTCATCGATCAGGTTTTCCACGAGCGGCCGGATGCGCGGGAGTGTTTCCGTGCTGATCTTCCAGATGAGCCGGGGCCGGCTGACTGCATCTGCATGGGCAACTGCCTCTTCCAGCGCCGAGAGTTCTTTCCACGGCAAAAGCGCGTATTTTACCCGGATAATTGTCGGGATCTGGTGCACCATTTCATCAATGGACTCAAGGCTGGCAGTAACCTTCGCATATGTCGGTTCATCCCGGAAAAAATCATCGTACTGGTATCCTTCGGTCAGCTGGGAGATGTTTGTGATCCCGGTAAGGATCCCGTTGAGCAGCTCAAGGGTATTTCTTCCTGACATGGATTTGTCCTCCCGGTGCTGCCGTGCAGCACACCATTTTTTCCTGTGCACTCCGGCAGCAATCGCCCTGCAAGGCCGGTCTTGTGCCGGGATTACAGGGAATGGCGACCGGTATCTGCGTGAGATTCGCAGAGTGACCCCAAATACTTTCTTAGGGTGGTTCGACAGGGCGCCGTCCTTTTAAGATTTTTAAGAAAAGGTGACGCCCGGAACCGTCTTCCCAAGCGACAGTCTCACTGTCGGCTTTTGAGAGTTTTAATAGGTGAACCATCTAATTATTCATATGGAATTTGCCGTTGTCAAAAAATGGGTGATCTTTTTTCTTGGGATCCTCGTAGCCATCATTATCGCGAATGCGCTTTCGAACTTCATCGTGGCATATGCAGGTATGACCGGCTGGATAAATCTTGTCGTGAGTTTCGTGCTGTATGCCGTGATCTTTTTTGCTCTCCTGTATGCGATGGAGAAACTTTTCGGGATCGAGTTTTTCGGGTTAGGCCGGACGTAGATACTCCTGCCAATCTCATTTTTGGATTCGTTGAATGTTCTCTCACCATTGTTTTATGGCCTGAAAAACGAGAAATGTGGGCGGGTCTGCGCATGGGATCCTCCGCCGGGCGGCATCTGATATCTCAATGCCGGCCGGTCCGGGCGCGTTGTTGATAAGGGGAAAGATTGTGGTAGTGAGGGTGATGTTATCGCTGCTGGTTCCTGTTCTGAAAAGAAATATACACTGATAAAAAATCTGATGCTGCTGGCAGGAACATCGCTGACAAGTCCCTGGTGCCGGATTTTTGGCACCTGCTGTGACCTTTCCTGAGTGCGCCGATAGTTTTCTCTGCCCGGTTTACATCATCCCTGCACCGTATTCATCAGGCATACATAAAGCGCCGGGCACCACCTGCGCGGCAGGGGCGACGAGGGTTGTCTGCAATAACGATGATACCACGGGTGGGACACATGGATCCGTGTATTTCTGACACTCTTATGTCGGGAAATCACAAAAAAACCGGCACGGGATATTTTTGCAAATCGCCGTTCCGCCCGGTACATGCATACGAAACTATTAACGCGAGAAAATAGAGGTATTTCTATGGATGCGAAACTGTCCTGCCTCCTGAAAGGGTTGATAGGAGTGATCTTCGGTGGTCTCGCGCTGGTTGTACCGGGTCCTGTACTGGCCTTTTTCACCGGGATATTCTGGGTGCTTCTGGTAACGGGAATTGTCTTTTGCGTGCTGATTGCCATCACCTCCGTTGCGGAGGAATCATTTTTCTGGTTTCTTTGTTCGGCCGGCCTTGTAGTTGTCGGCATAATCGAGATGCTGTTCCCGAATTTCCTTTCCCTGATTTTTATACTTGCCGTTGCTGTGCTGGCGTTTTATGCCGGGTACTCCGGGATATCGTTTGCACTGACCCGTCCGCGATCAAAATATTACCTTGTCGCCGGGGTGATTGTGAGCAGTGTCATTCTGCTGTATCTTTTTATCCGCTTCGTGCCGGCCATGAGTGAGATCATCATTATGACCGTGGTCGGAACGTTCTCGTTTGTACTCGGGCTCTTTGCAATCTTCATGGGGTTGACCATAAAGGAAGGGGAAGTCGCGCCCCTCCTCCCCCCGCATGTACTCATCCTGAAAACCTGCGGGATTCCGGTAAAATCCGCGGGAAAGGAAGCCCATTCCGCTGGTACCCCGGATCAGCCGGGCGGACAGCCGGATGAGAAAACCCCCCGGTGAATCTGACTTTTTTTAAAAAAGGATCCGCCCATCATGCTCCCGGATTTTGATATCGTTGTCGCCGGCGCCGGGCCTGCAGGCTGTGCGGCCGCCCGTGCATGCGCCAGGACCGGGCTTTCGGTGCTCTGTCTTGAGGAGCAGGGGAGCATCGGTTATCCGGTGCAGTGCGCCGGCCTTTTGTCCCGTGCGGCATTCGAAGAGTGCTTGGTTTCCCGGCGATCCATTCTCAATACCGTGACCGGAGCACGGGTCATATCCAGTGCAGGTCACTCCCTTGTCATCGACGCAAAAATCCCAAAGGCGCATGTGGTGGACCGGGGGATGCTCGACCGCGAGATGGCAGAGGCTACGGCAGATGCAGGGGCAGACTTCCGGCTCAAAACCGCTGTCTGTGCTGTCAGGGACAACCGGGTGGTCACCCGGGGGATCAACGGGCACGAGGAGTTTTCTTTTAAGATCCTCATTGCGGCAGACGGGCCCCGGAGCACGATTGCCCGTATGTACGGGATGGAACGGGCACCGGTGTACCTTGCCGGCATCCAGGCAGAAGGAATGCATGACTGCGATCCGGGGCTTGTCGAACTCTACCCGGATGCTTCCCCGGAATTTTTCGGCTGGGCGATCCCGTCAGGGAATGGCCGGGTCCGGGTCGGGCTGTGCGGGACTGAGCTGGTGCCGGAGCGGTTTTCTGCATTCGTCCGCAGGATCGGTCTTTCGTCCGACCTGCACCTGGTCACCGGTACGATCCCGCTTGGCGTGATGTCAAAGACGTTTGGCCGCCGCACCCTCTTTGTGGGGGATGCGGCAGGGTTTGCCAAGCCCACATCCGGCGGCGGGATCTATACCGGCATCCGTTCGGCCCGCCATGCAGCGGCAGTCGCGGCGGCGTGCTGCGAGCACGGGACATTTTCCGACACTGCACTTGCAGAATACGAGCGGCGCTGGCAGGCAGATATCGGGCGTGAACTTGCTCTCGGGTACCGTCTCTATAAAATGCGCCAGAACCTGTCCACTGAGACAATCGACCGGATGATCCTTGCGATGAGCGATCCGGGAATTACCGATGAGATCGTGAAATACGGTGACATGGACAGGCCGGGAAAAATTGCCAGTATCCTTATGAAAAACCCGTCGCTCTTCCGGTTCTTCTCGCCGCTCCTGCTGTCCGGCATCAGGTCGTTTCTCTAACACTATCAAAAAAGTGCACTGTAGAAAACCTCTTTCATAATACGCAGCCCCAAAGAGCGTTGTTGCAATTCCCTTTAGGATTTCTACAGAGCTAAAAAAAAAGAATTCAGATTTTACCGGATTCTTTGTGCTCTTCTGGTCCCGTGTACCCCGGTTCCGAGCACTGGTGCTTCCAGTCATCGACCGGCAGATCCCGTTTCATCTTCGGCCAGAGACGGGCAAAGGATGCGGTCAGGATAAAGAACGCGATGGTGACAAGCACGATCGCTCCCCCGGATGCGATGTTGTAGGAGAACGAGAACTGGAGGCCGATGACGACAGAAGCGATCGCAATGGCCAGTGCCGCGATGACCGTGCGCCGGAACGGGAGCCTGAGCTGGATTGCTGCAATCGCGGGAATGATCATGAGGCTTGATACGAGGAGGACACCAACAAGCCGGGTCGCAACGACAACGGTGAGTCCGACAAGGACCGTAAAGAGGATCTCAAGGGCTGTCACCGGCATCCCGGCGACCCGGGCAAAATCCGTATCAAGGGTAATCGCGACCCATTCCTTCCAGAGCAGGCCGAGCACCACAAGGACAATCATCCCGAGCCCTGCGGCAAGGTACACATCGTTGTCGTTGATGCCAAGAATCGTCCCGAACAGGTAGGACAGGAGGTCAGCCGGGGCTGACTGCGCGAGGCTGATAAGGACAATGCCGATAGCAAGTCCCCCGGAGAACAGGATCGCAATCGCCGCATCGGAGGCGACCCGGAGTTTTCCCAGCGCGTGAATCCCAAGAGCCCCTGCGATGACGGATGCAACTGCCGTATAGAGCGGGTAGATCCCGGTCCAGAACCCAAGGGCAATACCTCCGAAAGCTACGTGGCCCAGCCCGTCAGAGATGAGTGACAGCCTGCGCAGCACAATAAACACCCCCAAACTCGCGCAGGTTACCGCTACAATCAGGCCCCCGATAAGCGCACGCACGCCGCGCG
>JBEKTA010000039.1:0-9839 GCA_049516515.1 Methanoregula sp.
CTCACCTTCTCCGACGTAAAAACGCCCTCGGGCACTCGAATTATGGCCGCATTTTCGCGAAACCCGCCCTCATGCACCGGGCCGGGGGGTAATCCGGGGCAGATACGGGCCCGGATAGGGGGTGCCGGACCGTGGGCCCGGGGCGGCCCGGTATCAACCCGTCGGGCAGGGCGTTGGGGTGATGGGCGGCCGGGGGGTGGGTAGGGGAAAGGAGTGTGAGGTTAGTGAAGGATCTGACCGCTAATAAATTAGGGTAATACGTACAATCCAGAATTAATGCGAATCATTATGCCCTAACTGATAAAAGAACAGATCATGGGAATTTTGTATAAAATACGATGTGATGTGCCTATCCCCGTTAATTGGTTTAATTATGCACCGATTGAAACAAAGGATTGGCTAAATCTACAAATTCAAGATAAAATCGTTGCACATATTGGATTAAATGAAGCTAGTCCAAATTTTTTGAGGCCTAAAAAAAATGAAGATGGTCAAATTGTGGGCTATTTTAACACAAATTTAGTGACCATCGAACTTGAAGGATATTGGCCAGAAGAAATTGCAGAAATATTAAGAAAATTTGAAGTTACGAAATTGTCTCAAAAGGAGGAAACGGCTCTAAAAACATTTCAAAGTGAAATCCGCACTATTATTCAACAAATTTCAGAAAACCTAATTAAAAACATCCGAAATCATTTTGGACAATGGTGGATTTCTGAAAATATCCCATACGATGAAAACTCCTTTAATACCATCCTTTGGTTGGATAGTGATGGAAAATGGAAATTGATCGGTCCTAAAATCGTTTTCGTAAATTTTAATGTGCACATTACAGGTCTTTCTAAATATAATTGGTACGAATTGGGAGAACGACTAAAAAACAATACAAAGCCTGATATGATTGATATAATGATAGCGAATGCGTTTGCTCATATTGATAATAATAATGGCCGTATAGCTATTGTTGAAGCGGTAGCATCACTTGAAGCAACGATTAAACGATGCCTTCCCTCATTACTGGCACAAATTGCGGATCCACAGATCCCTGAAAATTTACTGGATCATGCTGTAGAAAAAATGGGTTTAAGGCTGACTACAAATATTTTTTTTACGCATCTATCTAAAAAAGTCGGCCTTGATCCTAATGATTGCTTAAACTGTTTAGATGCAATTGACATTAGGAACAAAATAATCCACAATCAAAAACGAACTGTTACTCTTGAGAAAGCAAGGGATGATGTATCTGCGATATATCGCATAATTACTTCTATTAAAAATTACAAAAATTAAAAATTGTGTTCGTAGGTTTTACTCTTTTAATTCGTCTAATAAAAACTGGAATAATTCAAAAAAGAAAGATTTACTCCACCGGCACAAACTTCGTGCCGTAGTGGATGATCCCGCTCTCGCCATCGGTGGCGATCTTGCGGAAGACGCTCTTGACCTTCATCCCGATCTTCGCCTTTGCCGGATCCATCACGATCTGTGTCGTGATCTGCGGGCCTTCGTCGAGTTTCACAATCGCGAGCACGTAGGGGGTCAGCATAGAATACTGCTCGGCCGCCGTATGGATCACGGTGAACGTGACGACCGTGCCCTCGCCCCTGAACTTGTGCTCGACAATCTTTCCTGCCCGGCGGCAATCGGGGCAGAAAGTCCTTGACGGGAAAAAGCGTTAGCCGGCAGGCTTTGATCGGGATAAAAAGGACGTGTGGGAAAAATTTTATTTGGATTTCTGCATCTCAAGAATCTCTTTTCCGATCTGCTTCACGGTCTTTCTCTTAAGATTTTTCTTGCGATCCTGAGTGTAATCTCCAGAGCCGGGATCAAAACTTCTGATAAACCGTATCGCATCCTCCGGTCCGAGTGCCTTTGTGAGGGCATCGTCTCCCTCGCTCTGGATGGGGGTGATCGTTTTACGCTCCATAACCGTTCCCTCACTCATAATTGTCCCACAGCCTGTGGGATATATGCGCCAACAGACCGCCCGTCACGGCCCCTCTTCGCCGGTTTTCGTCATCCGGTTTCTCCACTATGTGATCTGTCGATCGAATCGACACGTGGCCCAAACCTGTCGAAAACACCGGACAATTTCAACATGTCGAACCAATCGACACATCGTTTGAACCTGTCGAAAAAATCAAAAAATTTCGACACGTTGTTATGGCTCCTTGAGCAGTTTCAGGAGCGCGGGATTACTGAATAATTTCTCCCGGCCCACCTTCTCGGACTTTAAAACGCCGATCTCTTCCAAGGCATTCAGATAATCTGCTGCGGTCTGCCGTTGTGAAATTCCTGCATCGACAACAAACTGGATCTTACAATAGGGCTGGACAAAAATCAGCTCGACAAGTTCCTTCGAATAAATCTGTTTGGGGAGGTTTGTCCGACAAAGCGTCGTTGTCTCTTCCAGCAGATGGCGGATCGCAAGAATACGCTGGTGAGTCCTGACCGATGTCGCTTCAACTGCCGAGAGCATGAAGAGCACCCAGGGTTCCCATTCCTGCTTTTCCGTTACATCACGCAATAACCGGTAATAATCTTTCTTGTGCTCGATGATGTAGTGACTGAGATATAAAACAGGAATATCCAGCAGGCCTTGTTCGACAAGATAAAGAATATTTAAAATCCGACCTGTCCTTCCATTGCCGTCTTCAAAAGGATGAATTGCTTCGAACTGGTAGTGAATCAGTGCCAGACGAATGAGGGGATCCAGTTCGTTATCATCCGGTTTTCGTATGTAATCCCCGAGAAGGTTCAGTTTCTCTAAAAGGATATCTCCGCCTTCCGGAGGCGTATAAACGACAACTCCACTCGCCTTATTTCCGAGCTGAGTGCCGGAACCCTGCCGGAATTGAACTTCGTGATCGAGCAGACCTTCACAGACCTGCCGGAGCATCCCGGTTGACAATGGTTGATCTTTTAGCAGATCATAACCCTTGCGGAGAGCCGTCCGATAGCGGAGGACCTCTTTTGTTTGAAGATCAATGGTGGCTCCGGGCGGGAGAATTGCGGCCTTGTAGAGTTTATCGCCGGTTGTGACGATGTTTTCAATTTCTGAACTGTCCTGTGCTTCCCGAAGAGGAAGAGCGTTGATAAGAATATCCTGATTCGGGATTAAATTCCCCGCACTTTTCAAAGAGGCAAGAGCACGATGAGCACCCACACATTTTTTCAGAACCGTCTTTGATTCCAGATCGATGGGCGGAGGGAGGGGAGGAAGTTCATTGTACGCTTTTGTGCGGTCAAATTTCATGGCCAGACCCCTTTAACGATTCTTCCGTAATCCCCGGAACCGGATTTAAATCCAAGATTGGATCCATTTTGAACTGTAGGAGATTGACGGGGCACAGGATATCCTCTCATAGTCTATGTTCAATGAAAGCGGATATGCTGTTATTGAATAAATAGTTATAAAAATGAAATTTTAGTAAAGAACGTAAGGCGGGGGCTCCCGTTTTAAATCGTATTTCTCCCTCTCCGTAATATGCCCCAGCCATACGGACGAAAATCCCCAAAGACTATTCTTGCGTCCTGAAAAGGAAACCGCATCCTTGCGTTGCCTGTTACATACGGGGAATTTACAATGCACCGGTATAATTACCGGGTCCCTAAAAAAAAGATAACTTACTCCACCGGCACAAACTTCGTGCCATAGTGGATGATCCCGCTCTCGCCATCGGTGGCGATCTTGCGGAACACGCTCTTGACCTTCATCCCGATCTGCGCCTTTGCCGGGTCCATGACGATCTGTGTCGTGATCTGCGGGCCTTCGTCGAGTTTCACGATCGCGAGCACGTAGGGGGTGAGCATCGAATACTGCTCGGCCGCCGTGTGGATCACGGTGAACGTGACGACCGTTCCCTCGCCTTTGAACTTGTGCTCGACAATCTTCCCGGCCCTGCGGCAGTCCGGGCAGAAAGTCCTTGGAGGGAAAAAGTGCCTGCCGCACTTCTCGCATTTCGTTCCCACCATGTTGTACCGCTGGGGGAGATGTCTCCAGAACCGTGCAACCGTCATGATTATACCCTCCCGAGGATGTGGACGGCAACCGTTGCGCCCGTCCCGCCCACGTTATGCGTCATGCCGACCTTTGCACCATCGACCTGGCGCTTGCCGGCCGTGCCCCGGAGCTGCTGGACGATCTCGCAGACCTGCTTGATGCCGGTCGCTCCGACCGGGTGGCCGCAGGCCTTGAGGCCGCCGCTCGTGTTCACCGGGATCTTCCCGCCAAGGGCCGTCTCGCCATCGGCGGTGAACTTGCCGGCCGTTCCCTTCTTGCAGAACCCGAGGTCCTCGATGGCGCAGATCTCTGCAATCGAGAAGCAGTCGTGCACCTCGACCATATTGATGTCCTTCTGGGTCAGGTGCGCCATCTTGAACGCCCGCTGGCCGGCCGCAACTGTCGCATCCAGCGTCGAGATGTCGCGCCGGTCGTGCAGCGCGATCGAATCGCTGGCCTGCGCCGTCGCGAGCACCTTGATCGGCGTGTCCGTGAACTCGCGGGCCCGGTCGAGCGGTGCGACAATTACAGCCGCCGCCCCGTCCGTCACCGGTGAGCAGTCAAAGAGCCGGAGGGGTTCTGCGACCATCGTCGATTTCAGCACGGTATCGAGCGTGATCTCGCTCTGGAACTGTGCGATCGGGTTTCTCGCGCCGTTGAAATGGTTCTTTACCGCGACCTGCGCCAGCTGCTCGCGGGTCATGTGGTACTTGTGCATGTAGTCCTGTGCGATCATCGCGTACAGGCCCGGGAACGTTGCGCCCATGAAGCCTTCCCACTCACGGTCGGCCGCGCCGGTCAGCGTATCGGTGCTCTCGTCCGAGCCGACATCGGTCATCTTCTCGACGCCGGCGGCGATCACAATGTCTTCCATCCCGCTCGCGACCGCGATCACGGCCTGGCGGAAGGCAAGGCCTCCCGATGCGCACGCCGCCTCGACACGGGTCGAGGGGATGTGCCGGGTTGCGAGGCCGGCGTAGTCGGCGATCAAAGCGCCGATGTGCTCCTGCCCGATGAACCGGCCCGCACTCATGTTCCCGACGTACATCGCGTCGATCTTCTCGCCCGAGAGCTGGGCATCTTCAAGAGCGAGCGTCCCTGCCTCGACAAAGATGTCACGGAAGGAACTCTCCCACTTCTCGCCGAACTTCGTGCACCCGATCCCGATAACTGCTACGTCTCTCATGATTGCATCACGATCTTTCCCTTGTGTTTTGCATACCGTGCATAGTCCAGGTAGATGGGGTCTTTTAAGAGCTGCATCACCGATGGCGCTGCATCGCGGTGGAACGCGTCGGACGTGATCGCGTCGGTCACCGTGATGTCAAACGCGTCGCTCCCGGCACCGGACCCAAACGAGCAGACAAAGATCCGGTCGCCGGGTTTTGCGATATCGAGCGTCGCCGCAAGGCCGATGGGCGAGGCACCCGAGTAGGTGTTCCCGAGCCAGGGAACGACAAGGCCGGGCTTGATCTGCTCGGGCTTGAAGCCGAGGTCCTTTGCCACCTTCTGCGGGAATTTCGCGTTGGGCTGGTGGAAGATCGCGTAGGTGTAGTCCTTGGCCGAGGTGCCGATCTCTTTAAAGAGCAGGTTGCTTGCACCCTTCACGTGCTTGAAATAGCCCGGGTCGCCCGTGAACCGGCCGCCGTGGCGGGGGTACGCCTGCCCCTCGCGGCGCCAGAAGTCCGGTGTGTCCGTGGTAAACGAGCAGGTGTGGTTGAGCGTTGCAATCGGGTTGTCGTTCCCGATAATATACGCTGCCCCGCCGGCCGCTGCCGTGTATTCGAGCGCGTCGCTTGGCGCACCCTGCGAGACATCGGAACCGATCGCAAGCCCGTACGGGATCATGCCGCTTTTGACAAGCCCCATGCAGGTCTGGATCGCAGCGGTTCCCGCCTTGCAGGCAAACTCGTAGTCCGCTGCGGTCATGACCGGCGTTGCGCCGATCGCTTCCCCGACCGTGCAGGCCGTGGGTTTCACCGCGTACGGGTGCGACTCGCTGCCCACGTACACGGCCTGGATCTTTGCCGGGTCAACGTGGCGCCTTTTAAGAGCGTTCCGTGCCGCCTCGACCGCAATCGTTGCGGCGTCCTCATCGAGATCCGGGACGGACTTTTCAAAAACGCCCAGTCCCCCCGTAATATCTGCGGCATTTGCGCCCCAGACTTTGGTGATCTCCTCAACCTTGATCCGGTATCTCGGAATATACGCACCGTAAGTGATGATGCCTACCATTCTTTCTCCCTCAGTGTACTCACGATTTTTTCAATCTCCATCTCCGTGCAGAGCACCGTGATATGATCCCGGTCCGCCAGTTTTGCCACAAACGGGTGGACGTTCTCCGCGTTTATCCCCTGGAGGATCACGCACCGCGGCTTGAATGCCGTGACGCGGATCGCGACCATCGGTGATTTGCCGGTCGAGACGTTCGTGAAGATGAGCGCCCGTTCCGTGCTCCAGCCGTAGATGCGGTTGAACTCCTCGCTTGAGAGCTGGAGGATCGCATTGAGGCTGTTGACCACCGTGTAACCAAAAATGGTCTGTTCCATGGGCCCGCAGAGCAGGGTGCAGCCGATCGCATCGGTCAGTTCCTGCAACGCCACCGGGTTCGTGCACTCGTGGATATCGAGGATCACGTCATCAGCGACGCCACTAAAGAGCATGGAGGAAAATTTGTGAATGTGTTTACCGTCGGTCTCCTCATCAATGTTGAGGATGGCGTCGACAATCTTGCCGACCACGGCGGTTCCGGGGCTTTTTCTCCTGCCGCTCTCGTAATCGCTGATCACGGAGGGCGATATCCCCAGGCGGTCCGAAAGGATGCCCGGCGGTATCTCGAAGTTCTGGCGCCATTTTTTGAGCGCCAGCCCCGGTGAGTCCGACAGCGTAATCTCACCCGCCATCTTCTCGGCGAGCTGGTTCCGCAATCCGGATTTCATGCTCAGTTAGATCGACCCTGCCTGTTAAATACCTAACGAATGCGGATTCGACAAAAAGCGAATCTCCGTCGTGAGAGTTTTGTGGGTTGCACAGGAAAGGAATCCATATATAGTAAGCATCTCAATTTTGATAAGCATGGTGCTGGCAGAAGAACTCGAGTGCCTTAAGGCGATAGCGCTCATGGGCGGAATGCGGGAACCGGTGTTTATCTCGTCGCAGACGCTTGCGGAGGTACTGGAGACAAGTCCCCAGACCGCGTCCCGGCGCTTAAAGGCGCTCGAAGGCCAGCGGCTGATCAACCGGACCTTAAACCCGGACGGCCAGCACATCACGGTCACAAAAGAGGGGGAGGATGAACTCCGGCGCGAGTACGCGGAGTACTGCCGGCTCTTTTCTCACGAAGGAGGACACTACGCACTCCCCGGGGTTGTGATTAACGGGCTCGGCGAAGGCCGGTATTATATGAGCCTCGAGCCGTACAAGAAACAGTTCCTCCGGCACCTCGGCTTCGAGCCGTACCCGGGCACGCTCAACCTCCGTCTTTCCGGGGCCGACATCCCGACAAGAAAAAAGATGGAGGCGCTGACCTGGATCCCGATCCACGGTTTCTCCGCGGACGGCCGGACCTTCGGCGAGGTCCGGTGCCTGCCCTGCCGGATTAACGATATCCCGTGCGGGATCGTTGTCCCGGGCCGGAGCCATTACCCCGAGGATATTGTTGAAGTGATAGCAGCGGTCGGTCTCCGCGATGCACTGGGTGTAAAAGAGAACGACCGGGTAAATGTTGAGGTGGCATATGATTGACGAGGCGTTGCAGGCATTACGGGACGGCAGGTTTTTTCTGATCTATGATTTCGATGACCGCGAAGGCGAGACCGATCTTGCGATCCGGTCCGATGCGGTGGTGCCCCGGGACATTCTCCGGATGCGCAAGGATGCGGGCGGTCTCATCTGCACCGCCGTCCACCCGGCTGCCGCTCACCGGCTCGGCCTCCCGTTTGCAAGCGACGTTTTCCGTGCGACCTGCCTTGGCGAGGAGATCGGTGACATCCCGTACGACCGGAAGAACCACTCCTCGTTCTCGCTCTGGGTCAACCATAAGAACACGTTCACCGGCATCACCGACCGGGACCGGACGCTCACGATCACGGAGATCGGCCGGGTGGTCGGGGAAGTTATGGCAGGAAAAACCGTGGACTTCTCGGCGCAGTTCCGGACGCCGGGCCACTGCCCGCTCCTGCGTGCAGCCGACGACCTGCTCCACCAGCGCCGGGGCCAGACCGAGCTCTCGATTGCGCTTGCCGCAATGGCGGACGTGACCCCGGCCGTTACGATCTGCGAACTCTTAGACGATGCGACAGGAAAGGCGATGACGCACGAGGACGCGAAAGCCTACGCAAAGAAGCACGGCTTTGCGTTTGTCGGGGGAAACGACGTGCTCGAAGCCTGGGACGGCCGGGCCGGAACCCTTGCAGAGGCAAACGCATCCACCCCCACGCAGGTCGCCCCCCTTGTCCATGCAGCCGTCCACGCGGAGGGCCCGTATGATTGACAAGGCGATTGCAGCGCTCCGCGACGGGAAGTTTATCCTGCTCTACGATTTTGACGACCGTGAGGGCGAGACGGATTTTGCGATCCGGTCCGATGCGGTGACCCCGCAGCACATCCTCCGGATGCGTAAGGATGGCGGCGGCCTTATCTGCACCGCAATCGATCCGGTGGCCGCACAACGGCTCGGTCTCCCGTTTGCAAGCGACGTGCTCCAGGGTACGCATGTCGCCGAGCAGCAGGGGGACATCCCGTACGACCGGAAGAACCACTCCTCGTTCTCGCTCTGGGTCAACCATAAGAACACGTTCACCGGTATCACGGACCGGGACCGGGCGCTCACGATCACCGCGATTGCAGAACAGGTAAAACAGTCCTTAAACGGCGGGGGAGCACATTTCAGCGAATTCTTCCGGACCCCGGGCCACTGTGCCCTCCTCCGGGCGGCTGACGATCTGCTCGACCAGCGACACGGCCAGACCGAGCTCTCGGTCGCGCTTGCCCGGATGGCCGGTATCACACCGTCAATTACGATCTGCGAGATGCTGGATGATGAGTCCGGCTATGCGCTCCCCAAATCCGGTGCGAAAGCCTATGCAAAGAAGCATAATCTGGTCTTTATCGAAGGCGGCGATGTGCTGGACCGGTGGGAAGCGGACAAGAACCGGAGATAACAATTCCGAGTCACCGGTGAAAATCAAAAAAAATTACCCTCACTTTTTTCACCATAATTTTTTGGCACAGTCCAGTATGAGAAAGCGTTTTTACGTACCGATAAATAGCAATCCCGCCAATTTTTTAAAAGAACACATCATGCACGTTCCAGCACGTGAGCTCAACCAGAGAATGGCCCGGTTCCGGGACCGGATGGACCGCGATCACCCGGACTGGGAGGCGTCGGGCATCACCGGGAAGGTCAACCTCTATTATTTCACCGGCACAATCCAGGACGGCCTGCTGACGATCCCGAGAGACCGGGACGCGGTCTTCTGGGTCCGGAGAAGCTACGAACGTGCAATGACCGAATCAGAATTCCCGGATATCAGGAAGATGACGAGTTACCGGGATGCAGCGGCCGTCACCGGGAAAGTAAACAAACCGGTGTACCTGGAGCTCGATACGGTCACGCTCGCCCAGTACGGCCGGATGAACAAACATTTCGCCTTTTCCGGCGTACAGCCGCTCGATGCACAGGTAGCAAAGGTCCGGTCGGTCAAAAGCCCGTACGAATTTTCCCTCATGGAAAAAGCGGGAAAGATCCACCGGCATGTACTGGAAGACTGCGTCCCGGATCTTCTCACGGATGGGATCGACGAACTGACGCTCACTGCCGATCTCTATTCGGTGA
>JBEKTA010000040.1:0-9701 GCA_049516515.1 Methanoregula sp.
GAACTTCCTGCCCGACGTGTACATCGAGTGCGAGGAGTGCAAGGGAAAGCGCTACAACCGCGAGACGCTCGAAGTGAAATACAAGGGCAAGTCGATTGCCGATGTGCTGGACATGAGCGTGGAGGAAGCGCTTGCGCTCTTCGAGAACATTCCCTCGATCCAGAGCAAACTCGAGATGCTCTCACGGGTCGGCCTCGATTACGTCAAGCTCGGGCAGAGCGCGACAACGCTCTCGGGCGGGGAGGCACAAAGGATCAAGCTCACCCGGGAACTTGCGAAGCGGGCGACCGGGAAAACCCTCTACCTGCTGGACGAGCCGACCACCGGGCTCCACTTCGACGACACCAAGAAACTGATCAAGGTGCTCGACGATCTCGTAGAGAAGGGCAACACCGTGGTCGTTATCGAGCACAACCTCGACGTGATCAAGTCAGCCGATTACCTCATCGATATCGGGCCCGAAGGCGGGGATGCCGGCGGCGAGATCGTGGCGACCGGGACACCGGAGAAGGTGGCTGGGGTGAAGGAGAGTTACACAGGGCAATTTTTGAAAACGATGCTGGAGAAAGTGTAGGGGGATTCCCGAAGTCCCTGTATTTCAGAATTGAGCGGCCCTTTTTTCCTTCAACAACAGAAAGATATGACAAACTTTAAGCAGGGTGATTTATTATAGAAACCTGATTGAAATGAAAAAGCCAAAAATCGTATTCAGTGTTTTTATCGTTGTACTACTGGTACCGGGAATTTTTATTGCCGGGTGTACGACAACTACCGCACCTTCTCCGGGAACACCTGCGCAGACATCCGTACAGGGACAAAGTACCTCGACACCGTCATCTGCGACAAATCCCCCAGAAACGGTCACGACGACGCTTCCGGCCGCTGTAACACCATCGGCGGTCCAGTATGCAACGTACACCAATTCCCAGTACGGCATAACCCTGTCCTATCCAAAGGACTGGGAAATGCAGGAATCAGGTCAGCTTGCCGTGCGGGATTACGGACGGAATACTATTAACGTCGTGAATTTTTTTAGCCCGGGAAATGATTCTTATGTAACCTTCAGTGTCGATGTAGATCCATCCTCGACGACGGACTTGGAAAAATACTATAATCTTGCTGTTATCGCCCTTCAGGATTATTATCCCCACTGGGTGATGACCAAGCACGATGCCCAGCTCAAGGTTTCCGACAATTTTGCATACAGTGTTTATTATCTGGTGCCTCTTGATGACAACATCAATACGGACTATGGACTCCAGGTCTATACCATCGTTCAGGGAACCCCCTATATCTTTTCATATGAGGGTACGAATATTTCCCCGACAAATGATGTATATGCAGCAAATCTCGGTGAGGCACAGGATATGATCAAGAGTGTCAGTATCTCATCCGTGACCGTTACCACAAAGAGCCGGTGAAAACACGTCGGGCACTAAAAGGATTGCAAACAAACAGGTAACAGAAGATCCGAAGAGGAGTTCCCTCTCACAAAAATGTTACAAAAAGACCGTAACATCAAATAAATTTTGGTACTGAAGAACCGGGCACAGATTCTTTTTATTCCACCTTTTGGTCGTTTTCTTCTCCATCAGTCCGGGGTGCGATCACCTCGATGGCCAGGTGCTTTGAAAACACCCTTTCAAAGGCCCGCTGTTCGGCCTCGACGCCCCAGATCTCCAGCTGGCAGTCATTCTCTGCGATGATATCGAGAACGACCTCGTTTTTTTCCGCCCGGACAAATTTTGCATGTTCCACAAGCCCCGCATGGCTGCGGTCCAGGCTCTCGCCCAGCCGAACAAATGTCGCAAGCACCAGCACCATCCGCTGCTCGCGGTCTGCGATGTCGGCACTATCAAGGCGTTTTTTTCTTGGCTTTTTCTTGCGGTGGAACCGGGCGATGTTTGCCATGATATCGATCTCTTTCTGGTCGAACCCGAGCAGCTCGGAATTCCTGATGATATAATAGGAATGGGCATGGTGGTTGGTAAACGAGATGAACGACCCGATATCGTGCAGGAATGCGGCATATTCGAGGAGTTCGCGCTCCCATTCGCCGTAATCGTGCAGTTTCATTTCTTTCGCGGAATCGAAGATCTCAAGCACCAGCCGGGTCACAGTTCGTGCGTGCGCCTCGTTGATCCCGCAGGACCGGCCCAGCTGGAGCACACTGCTCTCCCGGGGAGAGAGTTTTCCGAACAGGGGAAAATCCTCCATCCGGGAAAGATAATCTACGAGGAGGCCATCCTGGAGCCCCCGGCTGGTCGTGGTCACGGATTCGAGCGAGAGTTCCTTCATAAAAGTCTCGAGGATCACGGCCCCCGCGATGATGATGTCGGCCCGCTCGGGATTGATCCCCGACACTTTCCGGCGCTCTTCAAGCGGGAGCGCACAGAGCAGGTCGATTACTTTTCTGAGGTCCCGGTACGTGAGCACTCCCGGCGGGGAAAGTATATCCGAGTGAAAGGTTTTTTGCGCGATCTCGGCAAGGTTCATGATGCTGCCGGAGCTGCCCACCGCAAGATCGATTTTCTCGCGGCGGATCTTCTGGACCGTATGGATAATGGCATTTTTCACGTACTGCTGGACGGTCTTATACTGTTCAGGACGCACGGCCCCGGTCGGGTTACCGGAGAGAAAATGATTGGTCAGCCTGATTGCGCCGAGCCGGAAACTTTCGAGCATCAGGTACTGCTGCTGGCCCCCGATGGAGATCTCGGTGCTTCCCCCGCCGATATCAATAAAAAAAGCCTGACGCTCGCCGAGATGCGTCCCGCTTGCGACCCCGAGATAGATGAGCCGCGCCTCTTCGCGTCCCGAGACGACCCGTACATCGAGCAGCGCTTCGTGCTGCAGCCGTGCCAGCAGTTCAGACTGGTTTGAAGCCTCCCGGGCTGCCGATGTAGCGACAGCGATAAACTCCTCGGCGGAAAACGTGCGTGCAAGATCGACAAACTTCCGGCAGACAAGGCAGGTCCGGTCAATAGCCTTCTGCGTTATCTCTTCATCGTCAAACTCGCCTTCCCCGAGGCGCACCTGCTGTTTCTGTCGGGTAAGGATGCTGTAAGAGTGATTGGGATTGAACCTGACAACGAGCATCCGAACGGAGTTTGTGCCGATATCGATAAAGGCGACGACACGTCCGGCTGCCCCGATTGTTTTTGCTCTCACGGTATCACCAGCGTTTTCCCGAATACTTCTGCGAAAAGGTCACTCTTTTTGAGGGCACGGGCTTTTTCCGTTGACACATCCCCGGTGCCGGTAAGGATACACCGTACTTCCGGTCCTTCTGTCGTGCAGTGCAGGTCAGTCACGTTTCCCGTATGGAGATAGTCAAGGCCGTCAGCGACCCTGAGAAGTGCGGCAAGACTTCGGACGAGTTTTTTGTCAGAGAGTGAGAGGATAAGCCAGAAACCGGCCGGCCTCACCCTGGCGCTCCCCCCATGGAGCCCGGCAACGAGACTGATGATCCCCTGCTCGCGGACCGGTACCGGCAGGTCGCCGCTTGAGAGGATCAGTTCAGCGCTTTTCTTCTGGTGTCCTTCCTGCCCGGCAATCCAGCCGATATCGTGGACGATTGCTGCAGAAAAGAGGAGGTCGCGGTCGCGCCGCCCGAGTCCGTGGAGGGGTGCGAGTTCATCGAAGAGCCGGAGGGAGAGGGCCGCCACGTTCACGCTGTGGGTAACGTGATCGGGCGCAGTAGCACCAAGCCGCAGAAACGCCTCGCGTTCCCCTTTTGTCTCGCGGGATGAACGGTGACCAAATGCCATTTTCTGGCCTTCCAGTGCCGCGACCCGCAGGGCATCACGGAACCCGGCGCGGACAAGGGAATCCCAGTACCGGACAAACTGCCGGTAAAGCCGTGCCCGGCGCCGCTCGCGGTTGACAAGCAGCCTCCGGAGCGGAGCCACCGCTGATATCGCTGCGCCGGGAAGGGTCCCCACGGGGTGCCTCCGGGTATGTTGTTTTATGATCGCAAGGGTCATCTGCTCGATCCAGACGTCGCAGTCGTGGATATCACCAAGGAGATCCTGGACCTTCTTTATCCGTGCGATCGGTTTTGTAAACCCGCGCCGGTAGAGCGGGGCATAGGTCTCCAGCGTGTACCGCAGTTTCTTTGCTGCAATCCTAAGGGCATGGTGCTCATATACTGCGTCCGGGTTGTGCACGAAAGGCTCAAACCGGTCCAGCCCGGCCAGCTGTCTGCCGATCCGATCAGCAGCACCGGGGAGTATCCCGAAATACCGCTCCCGTTTCCTCCTCCGTCCCGGTGCTGCCGGTGAGGTACAGGCCGCCTGCAGGGAGACCAGTACCTGGGTTTCCTCAAGTTCATCCAGCACGGAGATTACCTGCTGCTGGAGAATTTTGCGCCGTTTCTGGAGCTGCACAAGGAGCTCGGCTATGGGATCACCGGAAGGTAAAGGCGCCGGGACCGGGCCTGTCGCACCGGCCGGTACCGTTCCTGCCTGCATTTTCAGGTACTTTTTTAAAAACGCGATCTGGACGTCCGTATCCCGGGCAGCCCCGAGGGCGCCGGTAATTTTTTTTATTTCGTGTATCCAGTGCCGGTAGTCCTTTTCCGGGAAACAGGCAGAAAAGAGCGGCAGTGCTGCACGGAGCCGACGGGAGGCGACTCTCATGCGATGGACCGGCTCGATATCCTCAGCGGCCCGTACGCCGGCAATCTCTGTTGAGAGAACGTCAATAAGGGGCAGGAGCCGGCTTATCCCGAAGATGCAGGGGCCGAGCACGGATGCAGTCTGATCAGGTGCCGGCATTGTACCATATCCCGGGGTGTTCGAGGAACCATGACTGTGAATCGACCGGTGCCTCTCCCTTTTTGGGGTGTTTCCGCTCATATCTCCCATCACCAGACATCAGCCGAAGCTGCTGGTTGTCCCTGAGCTCGGTATCGAGGATAGTTGTAACGAGCGCCTTTTTGATCGCGGGATCCGTGACCGGGAAGAGTACCTCAACCCTGCGGTCGAGGTTCCTCGGCATGAGGTCCGCGCTCCCGAGAAGCACATCGTTCCCGCCGTTGTTCCTGAAGTAATAGATCCTCGCGTGCTCAAGGAACCTCCCGACAATTGCGCTGACCGTGATGTTCTCGCTCGTGCCGGGAAGGCCCGGCCGCAGGCAACAGATGCCCCGCACCTGGAGATCTACCTTTACCCCGGCCTGCGAGGCACGGTACAGGGCACCGATACATTCTGGATCGACAAGCGCGTTCATCTTGAAAATGAGATGGCCATCCCCATGCACCTGGTGGCACGAGATTTCCCGGTCGATCCGGGAGATGATGGCGGTGCGCAGGGTCACCGGTGCGACGGCGAGTTTCCTGTACTGGTCGAAACGGGCATAGCCGGTCAGGAAATTGAAGAGGTTTGCCACGTCGTACCCGATATCCCGGTCGCAGGTGAACATCCCGAAATCCGTGTAGACCCGGCTTGTCGTCGCGTTGTAGTTGCCAGTCCCGAGGTGCATATATCGCCGGATACCGTCCTTCTCGCGCCGGACTACCATGCAGAGCTTCGCATGCACTTTGAGCCCGACGACCCCATAGACTACGTGGACGCCGGACCGCTCAAGCGCCCGGGCCCACCCGATATTGTTCTCCTCGTCGAACCTTGCCTTGAGCTCGATGAGGGCCGCCACTGCTTTCCCGTTCTCGCGGGCCTCCATGAGTGCCCGGACAATCGGCGATTTCGAACCCACCCGGTACAGGGTGATCTTGATCGCAAGGACGTCCGGATCGTGGGCCGCCTGCCGGATAAAATTGATCACCGGGGTAAAACTGTCATAGGGGTGGAAGAGCAGGATATCCTTTTTCCTGATCGCAGAAAAAATATCCTTTTCTTCGGCAAGTTCCGGCGGGATCGATGGCTGGAAGGGGGTGTCTTTTAAGTCGGGGCGATCAAGCGAGAGGAGTTCCATGAGGTCAGCCATCCCGACCGGGTGGCCGATCCGGTACAGCATATGGGATCCGATACCCAGTTTCTTTTCAAGCATGTGGCAGGTGCTCTCATGCATCAGGGAGTCTACCTCGATCCTGACCGGGGTGCCCCGGGCGCGCTGCTCCATGATCTCCTCGACCGTGGTCAGGAGATCGGACGCCTCGTCGACTTCGATATCAAGGTCTGCATCCCGGGTGATCCGGAAGGGAGATGCCCCGACGACTTCGAGACCGGGGAAGAGAAGATCGAGATTAGCGGCAACGAGATCTTCCAGGTACACAAGGTGCACCTGCTTATCGTCCCGATGGGCGCCGGCGCCGGTCTCCGGGATCCGTACAAGCCGGGGAAAGAGGCCGGTGGGTACCTTGATCCGTGCGAAGAGTTCCTTTCCTGCCGGGTCGCGGATGGTGATCGCGAGGTTAAGCGAGAGGTTGGAGATGAACGGGAACGGGTGGGCGGAGTCAAAGGCAAGCGGGGTAAGCACCGGGAATACTTCCTCAACAAAGAACGTGCGGAGCGCTTTTTTCTGCTCTGCGTCCAGATCCGCGTAGGGATGGATGAAGATGCCGGCGCCGGAAAGCTGTGGAAGGATCTCCTGCCAGCAGTCATACTGGAGAGCAAGTTCGGGATGGAGTGTTTTTTCTATTGCGACAAGCTGTTCCGATGCAGTCATCCCGTCAGGTGGGGCCTTCAGCACCCCCTGGGATGCCTGCCGCTGGAGACCCGAGACACGGATCATGAAAAATTCATCAAGGTTGTTTGCAAAGATGGACAGGAACTTCACCCGTTCAAGGAGCGGGTGCCGTTTGTCCTGTGCCTCTTCGAGCACATGGTGGTTGAAACGGATCCAGCTCAGCTCACGGTTGATATAGAGCGACGGGGAACCCGACGGAGGTGCGGAATCGGTCATACTATCACCGGAACACTGCACGGATGATTTCATGCATATGTCTTAATTGTGTACTGTGATGGTAGGGAGGCCGGGTTTATCAAGCCTCCACCCGGCATGAGTCCTATTGAGGTCACATGAGATCGCCGTATCAATCAACAACCTGTAAAATACCATTCCTGTCCCATTTTTTACTTGTGCTTTGGGTGTAAACGGAATCTGTCCATGCCCGTTTCTGTGAGGGAAACTATAACTTACGTAACGGTGAGTGATACGTTCCCATTCAAAGGCTTCATAACCGGGTGCATTCAAGTATACCGTGAAATAGAATGACCGAAGCAACGTTTGGTGCGAAACTTCAGCGTGACGGCACAACCTACGCGATCCAGACCCGGATCCCGGCCGGTGTCGTCACACCGGAAAATCTTGAAACGATCGCGAAGGTTGCAAAGAAATACCATATCCCCCTTCTAAAGATAACTTCAGGCCAGCGATTCCTCCTTGTTGGCGTGCAGGAACAGGATATTGCAGCAGTGCGCAGGGAACTCGGCACTCTTGGGACTGCCTCGATCACGCCCGGCGTCCGGTATGTCCAGTCCTGCCCGGGAATCTCGTACTGCAAGAACGGCACGCAGGACTCGATTACCCTCGCACGGGAGATCTCCGATGAATATGCAGGAAAAGAGTTCCCGGCAAAAATCAAGATCGGTGTCTCCGGCTGTCCGCGGTGCTGTGGGGAGAGCCGGGTACGGGATGTCGGTATCATGGGAACCGCGAAGGGCTGGACGGTATTCTTCGGCGGACATAGTGGTTTTAAATCACGGCAGGGAGAGCAGGTCGCCACCGGCCTCACCTCAAAGGAGGCACGAGATCTTATCCGGGCCCTGCTTGCCCATTATAAGACCCATGCGGAGCCAAAGGAGCGGAGCTCACGGTTCCTTGAACGGGCGGGAACGGAATGGATCGGGGATGTGAAACCGGCGTAAGGGAAATTGTGCTGGATTCAAGTCAGACCGGGTAAAAGTAGTCCCCTGTCTTACCCGTTGAAATTATGGTACCGGTAGCAGTTGTCGATAAACTCCTGTTTCCGGTGCTCGCTTGCGTTCACCGGTGGCTTGAGATATCCGACCGCCGGGATCTGCTGTGCCGGGCAGAACGGGCAGAGTGCGGCATCGACGTCGCCTGCTTTCTCCCGGACCGGGCAGTAATACACGCAGTCAATAAGTTCGACCCGGTCGCCACCGGGAAACATCAGGCCCACCGGGTGGCCCGGTTCTTGCTGGACAATCATGCAGAATCCGGCAAGCAGGAATTTTAAGAACCGGAGCCGGAGATCGCCGGTTCCGGGCCGGCACTGTGCGATCACCATGTCCCAGTAGGCGCTCTCTGCATCGGTCACCGGCTCTTTTTTTGTCCTGAACGTGCCCTGCTGGTCCATGAGCCGGATTGCCTGGTATGTTCCGAGCAGGTGGCCGGTGATTGCCTCTTCGAGTTCTTTTTTGTATTCCGGTGCAAGGTCCCGGATCGAGTTCCCGAAATTCTGCTCCATCTGCCGGATGTCGTGGGGCAGGTACAAAAGCACGACCCGGGCAATGGCCATACCGAGTTCGCCCCGGCTCTGCATCGTCCTGAAACGGGTACAGTCTTTACGGATGGCCTCGGCGATCTGCTCCGGTGTACCCTGCCCGGGGTTATGCGGCATATCGGTATTCATGGCCAGAAGTCTCCCGTATTCTTTCTTGGTGATCGTCCCTGCCTGATATTTTATCGACCCGGCACATGTAAGGGTTCCGGTGCGGGCATTCCCCCGTCCGAACGTTTTAATAGTCTGCTTTCCTAGTCATGTAGCATGGTGTCTACCATGAGTGAGTGTTTTATTTGTTGAAAACCTGCGCTTTTTAGATACCACGTTACGGGACGGGGAACAGACCCCGGGTGTATCGTTAAACCCGGACCAGAAATTAGAGATTGCGACAAGGCTTGCAGAAATCGGTGTCGATGTTGTCGAAGCCGGCTCTGCTGCGACATCCACGGGAGAACAGGACGCGATCCGGCTTATCTCGGGTGCCGGGCTCCCGATAGAGACCTGCACGTTTGTCCGGGCCGTAAAGACCGACATCGATTATGCCGCGGACAACGGCGCCGATTCGGTCCATCTCGTGATCCCGGTGAGTGACCTGCACATCGAGAAGAAGATGCGCAAGACCCGGGAGCAGGTTGCCGAGATGGCGTGGAGCTCGGTCGAGTACGCGAAGAGCCGGGGGCTCATCGTCGAACTCTCGGGTGAGGACGCTTCACGGGCCGACCAGAAATTTCTCGCGCACGTCTTTTACGGCGGCGTGGAACGCGGGGCCGACCGGCTCTGCTTCTGCGACACGGTGGGCGTGCTTACGCCCGAGAAGTGCGCAGCATTCATCCCGCCGCTTGCGGGGATCGCGCCGCTCTCGATCCACTGCCACGACGACCTCGGCTTTGCCCTCGCAAACACGGTCGCGGCTTTAAAAGCCGGCGCAACCTGCGCTCATGTGACGGTAAACGGCCTTGGCGAGCGGGCGGGGAACACGCCGTTTGAGGAACTGGTCATGTCACTGGAGGTGCTCTACGGTTACGAGACCGGGATCAAAAAAGAGGGGATCTATTCCCTCTCGACCCTTGTCTCGCGCCTCACAGGAGTGCCGCTGCCGGTCAACAAGGCAATCGTCGGCGAGATGGCATTTACCCACGAGAGCGGCATCCATGCCCACGGCGTGATCCGGGAGCCTGCCACCTACGAGTCCATCCAGCCTGAGCAGATCGGGAGGAAACGCCGGATCGTGCTCGGGAAACATTCCGGCTCGGCATCGGTCGAAGCGGCGCTG
>JBEKTA010000041.1:0-9549 GCA_049516515.1 Methanoregula sp.
CGGTGCCGTCGCCGTGGGTGGCGGTGGTGGACCGGGCAGTGCAGGTCCTGGCTGCGGCACGGGTGTCAGCGGAGAATTGACTGGCGGCGGCACCCCCGGGCCACCCTCTGGATATTGGTATTGCAAGTTGGTCGGATCGCCTGGAGCAGGTACCGGAGCCCGGTCCCCTGCACGGCGTTTGTCTCGATGATATCGATCTTCGGGACCACGCTCCGGATACATTCCCGGAACACCTCCTTTTCCGCCTGCGAGACAAGGTCGGTCTTGGTAACGACCGCGGCATCGGCAAGGGCGATCAACGGCGCCATCTTGAGCGGCGAGTTGCTCCCCGAGACTGCGGGAAGCACGGCAATGCCAAACGCCTGCGTGGTGTACGGGGTGCACCGGAGACAGAGCCCGGCGCTCTCGATGATGAGGATACCTGCCTTGAGTTTCTCTGCCCACGTGATCGCATCCTTCAGTACCATGATGCCCATGTGGTCAGGGCACAGGTCACCCGAGTAGACCTTCCTTGTTGGGATACCGAACTCCTCGTGGAGTTCCTCGTCCTCGAACGCCTTCACGACATCAATTTTGAGGTACGCGGGCTCGTCGGTCTTTGAAAATTTTTTTATGATCTGGCGGATGACCGCAGTCTTGCCGGCGCTGGGTGGGCCGGCGACAATGACGAGCTTCATGCCGGCACCCCTGCCTTCTTTGAGGTCGCGGGGGCCTTTTCGGGATTACCGATCAGCTCCCCGCCCCGGATCTTCTCCCGGAGGTCCCAGAGGAACGCATCCATGCCGGACACGGTACCGATAATATCCCGCTCGCGGTTCCCCGGTTCGAGCACACCAGACACCGCCCCGTTCTTCATCACGATCCGCCGGTCGGTGATGAGCGCGAGATACGGGTCGTGCGTGACGAAGATCACGGCTTTCTGGTACTCCCGCAGGCAGGTGATGACCCGTTCCTTGTTGATGCCGGCGTTCTCTATCTCATCGAGGAGCAGGATCGGCGTCTGGCCGATCAGGATCGCATCGGCGATCAGGAGCGACCGGGTCTGGCCGCCCGAGAGCGAAGTCATCCGGGTGGAGTCGGCAATTTTCTCGCCGGTAAACTCGTTTGCGAGCGCTATCGTGCGGGCGATCAGGTCCTGCGCGCTGGTGTCCCGTGCCTGGATATGGAGGGCAAGGAACCGGGTGACCGTGAGGTCTGCTATCACCTGGGTGCTCTGGGTGATGAGCGCGATGGGTTTCTTTGCCGGGTCGCGCACGAGTTCCTCCGAGGGCTCCTCGCCATTGACAAGGATGCTTCTTCCTGTTGCCGTGTCGTCCTGCGCGAGGACCTCGATATCGTTGATGAACGCGGATTTCCCCGAGCCAGTCGGCCCCACAATCGAGAGAGTGTCGCCCGGCCGGATCACGATCCGGTCAAATCCCTCCTTCTCCCCGTAGCGGCTGGTCCCGGGAAGGATGATTATTTCGTACGCCTGAGTATGGTTCATGACAGGATCATGGGTAGGGTTGTTCAAATATATTTCCTAAATGACAAAAATTTTTTCCTTATAGTAATAATTATAATCCTGAAAAGATTACATTAAGGTTAATATGTTCTCAAAAAGGATATTCGAGATCGATTTCACCACCGCGTTGAACGAGGAGCTGAAACGCAGGAACATGTCGGTCAGAGAACTCGCGGAGCAGACCGGCATCCCGGTTTCGACGCTGTATAAGGTGACGATGGGGGAGCGGGACCCCCGGCTCTCGACCGTAAAGAAGATTGTATCCGTCCTTGAGCCGGAGCGCCACCGGTTCATCGCAGTTATCGCGGCAAAGTTCCTGCTGGACGCCGTCGAAACACGGGAGGTGGAGTCCTCGGGTCAGAAATTTGCCATCCGGGGGTACTCAGCGCACTCCCTTGATGAGTGCATCGTCGCGGCGGCCCGGGCGGAGAAAGACGGGGCCTCCGGTATTATTTGTGCCCCGATCCTCGCCTCGATTGTAGAGAAGATCGTGGACGTGCCGGTCGGGATGCTCCGCCCCGAACTCTCCTGTGTGGACGAGGCGATCGGCGCGGTGCTCAAGAAGATCGGGTGACCTATGCAGGAGGATACTATCCGTATCGGCCACCTCTCGACCATGTACCATACCGCGTTCCTGCTCCGGGGCTCGGGCCTGCTCGCTGATCAGGGCATTTCTACCACGTGGACGCTCTTTCCCTCGGGACCTGACATCATCAGCGCGATGCAGGCAGGCAGACTCGACCTCGGGTACATCGGCCTTCCCCCGGTTATCATCGGGATCGACCGGGGGCTCAGGCTCGCCTGCATCGCGGGGGGTCATATCGAGGGGACCGTGATCATCGCCGGGAGCGAGACGCCCACTCTCACGGAATGCGGCAGCATGCAGGAGTTTCTCTCACAGTTTGCCGGTAAAGCGATCGGGACGCCGCCGAAGGGTTCCATCCACGATGTGATCGTGCACGAACTGCTCCGGGAGTACAGGATAGCAGATGTCGCGGTAAAGAACTACCCGTGGGCGGACTTCCTTTCAGATGCCATAGAGTCCGACGAGATCGCGGCCGCGGCCGGGACACCGGCGCTCGCGGCAACCGCACACCGGTACGGGAATGCACGGCTAGCAGTGCCACCCGACCGGCTCTGGCCGTTCAACCCGAGTTATGGGATCGTTGTGATGCGGGAGATGCTCAAAAAAACCGGCCTGCTCACCCGGTTTTTAACCGCCCACGAGGCAGCCTGCGAATGGATCCGGCACGACCCCGCCACCTGCGCACGGATCGTCGCAGGAACGACCGGTATGGTAGACGAGGCATTTGTCCTAGAGACCTACCGGATCTCGCCGAAGTACTGCGCAGCACTGCCGCCGGAATACATCGCCTCTACGATGAAATTTACCCGGACACTTCAGGCGCTCGGTTACATCTCCCGCCCGGTCAGCGAGGATGAGTGCTTCGAACGGTCGCTGATCGAAGCGGTTCATAAAGAACCGCACCATTACTCAGCAGGGATCGCAGACGTCTGAGATACTCCACAAAACGCCCCCGGCCGCGACCTGTATCGCGATCCGGGGGAGGATGTGATTATTTCAGGAGCCGGTACGCGCCCCGGGGTACCCGCAAGGTAAAACGTGCCCCTTTTCGGTACTCCCCGGTCTCCTGTATCCCAAGCCGGGTAATCGCAAGGATCTCCCGGGTCAGAAAGAGGCCAAGGCCGGTATTTTTCCCGATACCCCGTGAAAAAATCCGGGTCTTGTCGGACGCGGGGATGCCAATCCCATTGTCTTCGAAACAGAGGAGCAGGTCCGTCCCATCCATGGCCCCATACAATCTGACGTTCGTGACCCCTTCACCGTAACGGAACGCATTGTCAAACAGGTTATAGAATACCTTCTCAAGCATCGGGTCCGCATAGATTTCCAGATCCCCGGTCTCACAGGTAAACGAGATGGTATTGATGAACTGGGAGTATGCCCGTGACGCCGTGTTCCCGACATGCTGCCAGACCGGGGCTTTGACCCCGAGATCGTCGTATGACCGGGTGAATTCGATCTGGCTTCGGATCGCAAGCAGTGCCTTTTGCTGCTTTTCAAGCATCTCGCTGGTCGCGGCATCGGTTTCCCGTTCCCTGAGGATCGTGTTATACCCGAGAAGCGCGGTGAGCGAGTTGAGCACGTCGTGCCGGGTCACCCCCATCAAAAGATTGAGTTTGACATTTGCAATCCGGAGGGCATCGCCGATCTGCTGGACACCAGTGAGATCCCGGATCGACAGGATCAGAACTGATCGGCCTTTGAAGGTAAAGTAGGCAAGCGTGATGTCTGCAGGAAAGACCGAACCGTCTTTTTTCCGGTGATACCGCAGGGAGACCCGGGGCACCTGCCGGTCAAGGGTCTCCTGCGTCTTCTCCGGTTCAGCAGAGAGGTCCATGAGCACCATCTTCATCATCTCTTCCCGGGTATACCCGTACAGCGCGGAAGCTGCCGGGTTCATGTCGAGGATTGACCGGGTTTCTACATCTACGAGGAGAAGGGGATCGTTTTTCGCTTCAAAGACGTTCCGGTATTTCTCTTCGCTCTCTTTTAACGCTCCTGTTGTGGCAAGCAGTGCGAGCTCTGCTTCCTTGCGCGCAGTCATGTCTTGGACGACACCAATCACGCCCGTGATCGTCCCGTCCTGATCGTAGAGTGGGGAGGCAACACACCGGAGCCAGACCTTCTTCTTTTTTATCGAGAGCCCGATCTGGACATCCGGGGTTTCAATCGTCTCCCCGGCAAGTACCCGCCTGAGATTTTCGGGGAACCCGATATCATTAAACTGGGGAAACCACTCTTCAAGGCGTTTTCCCACCACATCTCCCTTTGGGATGCCGGTCAGTTCCTCCATGAACGGGTTCCAGAGGGTAAACCGCAGGTCGGTATCATAGGCCGTGATCCCTTCCTGTGCATCGGTAATTACGCACCGTAAGAATGCTTCCGAGGCCCGGATCAGGCGTTCGGACTCGGCAAGACGCCGCTCGCTCCCGGCAAGTTCGTTATAGTTCTGGCGCAGCTCTTCTTCGGCTGCGGTCAGCTGCTCAAACGCAGCGCTCAGTTCCTCATGTTTTTTATGGAGTTTTTCCTCTGCCGCTTTGCGTTCCGCGATCGGCCGGGTGGTGGTCACGACACCGTCTACTCCCTCGACACCGACAAGATTGGTGGCGACCGATTCGACCCAGAGATACTCACCGTCTGCTTTCCGTATCCGGTATTCAGAGGGCACCCCACGATTTGTGTTTGTATACACCGTAGCTAGGTCGGCCCTGATACGATCCCGGTCGTCGGGGTGGATGTAGTCCATCGGGTCTTTTCCCTTCAGCGACCGGAAGGGATACCCGAGAATGCGTGACGATGAGGGTGAGTCGTAGGCAATTCTGCCGTCCCGGTCGAGAACCCGGATGATATCCGTTGCATTCTGGAAGATCGCCCGGTACCGTGCCTCTCCTTTGCGGAGTGCTCGTTCTGCATGCGATCTCCTGACCATCTGCCGGATTTTCTGCCCGAGTTCTGCAAACTGCACCCGGGGATCGCCGCCTTTCTGGAGGTAGGAGTCGGCACCACTGTCGATGGCCTCGATCACGACCTCTTCCCGGCCTTTTCCGGTAAAGATGATGAAGGGGATCAGGTTTCCCGACTGCCGGACCTGCCGTAAAAATTCGATCCCGTTCATCCCCGGCATCTGGTAATCGGAAATGATAGCATCGTAATGGTGATCCCGCAGCAGGCCGGCTGCCTCCTGCGCAGAAACTATTATATCGACGCTGAATTCCCCTGATTGCTCCAGAAACAATTTGGTGAGTTCAAGCAGGGCAGGTTCATCGTCAACATAGAGAACGTTGATCACGTTACGTACACACTCGGTAAAAGGACTGTATCGTGCCCGTTATTAAACAATTTCCCTTCGGGGTGTGGGAATCTCCGGGAAAGGAACGTTTCCGGGGGAAGAGAAAACCTCACGGGAGCGACGGTTACATCCGGCCTGCCTGTGCGGATCGTTCGCTTGTGGGGACAATACTGACGATGCTTCCCTGTATTTTCCTTTCAAGGGATTCTTTGAGCCGGTCGCTTGTTGCCTGCACCGCGCCCATCGTGAACCCGGGATCGAAGCCAAGGAAGATATCGATGTAGATTTTGCTTCCGGAACGCCTTGAGCGGACGCCGTAGAACCCGTGGTATTCGTCAAAGAACGCTGAGAGTTCCTGTAAGATGACGATCTGGAGATCCTCTTCGAGAGTCTTGTCAAAGAGATCGGGGAGCGAGGATGAGATCTCCCGGAGACCGGCGATCAGCAAAAAGCCGATGATGACAAAGGAGATCCCCGGGTCGATAAAGACGGACCACGAGTACCCGACGAGGGCGATGGATAGGACAAACGAGAGGAGGACTGCAATGTCGGCAAAGGCCTTCGCCCGCCTGAGACGCCACTGGGTTTCCATGATGGGGGAGGGATCGGTTGCTGAGATCCGGTAGTTTTTCTGCCAGAGCCAGGTGTCGATAATGGCGGTGATGATAACGAGGGGGATGGCGATATATGCGCCGGTGGGCCGGAGGGCTTCGGGGACGATGATCCGGTGGATGGCAGAGAAGAAGATAATAGCGATTGAGATGAACATGACGGCGCCGGTGGCGATCCGGGTGAGGGTCTCGAACTTTCCCATGCCGTAATCGTAGGTGAAGCCGGCGCCGTGCCGCATTTTGATGAGGATGGCAAGCGCGAACATCGTGGCGAGGATCTCGTTTGAGTCCTTCATGACGTCGGCAAAGAGGGTGACGGAACCGGAGAGGACGACGGCGAGGATCTCCGGGATCCAGAGCCCGATGTCGCAGAGGAGACTGAATACGACGGTCTTCTCTTTTGAATCTGTTGCTCCCGCCCTGCCCGTGCACTCCCCGGAACTGCCGTCCATGTGATCGATGACCTATTGATTCCGGGACAAGAAAATACAGACAGGTCTGCAGTCGATGCTGACCTCATCTATCAAGCCACGTCCCCGGAGAAATCCTTCATTTCACCCGAGCTGTTCCAGCCTTCGGCACGCCTCGCGGAGTGTCGCGTCTTTTTTGGAGAACGTAAACCTGAGTTTCGTCTCGCCCCCCTCGTGGTAGAACGAACTACCCGGGACTGCCGCCACGCCCACCGTCTCGATGAGGTGCCGGGCAAACGCCACATCGGTCATCCCGAACCCCGAAATATCCGTGAAGATGTAATACGCACCCTGGGGAAGCCGGCAGTCAAAGCCCGCTTTTTTCAGGCCAGCATACAGGATCTTCCGCCGGCGGTCATAGTCCCGGGCAAGTGCCCGGTAATAGGACTCAGGCAGTAAAAGAGCAGCGACCGCCGCGTGCTGGAGAGGGGCCGGCGCGCCGACCGTGAGGAAATCGTGGATTTTGCGGATGCGGCTTGTCAGCGCTGCACCAGCAAGGGCATAGCCCACCCGCCAGCCGGTCACTGAATAGGTCTTCGAGAGGCTGCCGATCGTGACCGTGCGCTCCTCCATGCCGGAGAGCGATCCGATGGAGATGTGCTGGTGCCCGTCGTAGAGGATGTGCTCGTAGATCTCGTCAGTGATCGCGATCACATCGTGCTCGATACAGAGGTCGGCGATGAACCGGAGTTCATCGTTGGAGAAGACCTTGCCTGTCGGGTTGTTCGGCGAGTTGATGATAATGGCCCGGGTCTTCTTCGTGAACGCGGCCTTCCACGCCTCCTCATCGATGGACTCCTCGTCGCCAAGCGGGACGTAGCAGGGGATAGCGCCGGAGATGACCACATCGGGCCCGTAGTTCTCGTAGAAAGGTTCGGGCACGATCACCTTGTCTCCCGGGGTGATCAGGGCAAGCATTGATGCCATCATCGCCTCGGTCGACCCGCAGGTGACTGTAATGTCGGTATCGGGGTCGAGCACGATCCCGTTGTAGGTCTCGATTTTATAGGCGATGGCTGCACGGAGATCCTGTGCCCCCCACGTGATCGCGTACTGGTTGAAATCCTCGTTGAGTGCGGCGCAGGCCGCCGCTTTTAGTTTCGGTGGGCAGGGAAAATCGGAAAAACCCTGCGCGAGGTTGATCGCGTTATGGGCGAGCGCAAGCCGGGTCATCTCCCGGATCACGGATTCGGTAAAGGCATCGGCCCGCGAGGGGTGGGAAGTACGGACAGGCGTTGTGGTTGGATGTACTGGAGGTTGTGCGGTGTCGGGCCGGGTCTTCTTCATGATGATCACGTTGGCGCTTTAAAAAAATAAGATGCCGTTGTGGCCATTGTTCAGACTGCTTTTGGATTTCCGTGCTCTTGTGAGAACTGCTTCCAGTTCCACGGTTCGTCCAGCACATTGACGATCACCTGCTCGATGCCGCAGACCCCGAGGGCCTTGCGCTTCACCTGCTCTGACAGGTGGTCGGCGAGAGGGCAGGCCTTACAGGTGAGAACCATGTCGATCTCCACGCCGGTGCCCTTCACCCGGACCTCTTTAATCAGCCCGAGGTCAACGATATCGAGGCCCACCTCAGGATCGATCACTTCCCTGAGTGCATCGCGGATCTGGTTCTCACAGACAATCTCCTGCCGGGCAGCAGCAGGGACCGGGCCTGGCTGCGCCTGTTCCATGGCGCGGAGCCTCTCTTCGAACTGGTCCTGCCGCTCCAGCAGCCGGCTTGCGACGCGGAGCACCGGATCGGGCATGATCTCTCCCGGGATCTCGGTTTCCATGCCCTGGTCCAGCCCGGCGATCCTGGCCGGGACCCCGACCACGGTTGCACCGGGGGGGACGGACCGGACCACGACCGACCCGGCCCCAACTTTTGCACCCTTCCCGACCCGGATGGGACCAAGGACAATGGCGCCGGACCCAAGGATGACGCCGTCCTCCACGGTCGGGTGGCGTTTGACATTCTCAAGCGCCGTGCCACCCAGCACCACGCCCATATAGATCAGGACGTCGTCGCCGACCTCTGCGGTCTCACCGATAACGATCCCCATGCCGTGGTCGATAACCACCCGTCGGCCGATCACGGCCCCGGGATGGATCTCGATCCCGGTGAGGAACCTGCCGATGTGGGAGACCAACCGGGCCCAGAACTTCAGGTTGTGCACCCAGAGCCAGTGGGCTCTGCGGTGGAACCAGAGCGCGTGGAGCCCGGGGTAACAGAAGAGGACCTCGAGGGTGGAGCGGGCGGCGGGGTCTTTGGAAAAGATTGCCCTGATATCTTCCCTGAGGCGGTTAAAAACCATGTTCTCTCCCGTTATGCTTCGAAGAGTTCCGTGCTCAGGTACCGTTCCCCGGTATCCGGCAGGAGAACGACGATTGTCTTACCTGCATACTCCTTGCGTGCCGCCACCTGAAGAGCGGCCCACGCCGCGGCCCCACCTGATATACCGATGAGGATGCCCTCCTCCTTTGCCATGCGCCGTGCAATGGCAATGGCATCCTCGTAGGTCACGCGGATCACCTCATCGAGAAGATCCCGCCTGAGGACGTCGGGGATGAAACCGGGCGCCAGTCCCTGGAGTTTGTGCGGCCCGGGCTGCCCACCGGAGAGCACCGGTGAGGCATCGGGTTCGACCGCGATGACCTTAAACGACGGCCTGCGGGGTTTTATCAGTTCGGCGATCCCCGTGATGGTGCCACCTGTTCCCACACCTGCGACGATAGCATCGACATTGCCGTCCGTGTCCCGCCAGATCTCCTCGGCGGTGGTCTTCTTATGGATGGCTGGGTTGGCCGGGTTCCGGAACTGCTGGGGAATATAGAAATACCTGGGATTCTCCGCAAGGAGAGATTCGGCTTTTCCTACCGCGCCCTTCATCCCCTCCTTTCCCGGGGTAAGAACGAGGTCTGCACCGAACGCCTTGAGGAGTTTTCTCCGCTCGATGCTCATCGTCTCGGGCATGACGAGCGTGATTTTGTATCCCCGGGCTGCCGCTACCATCGCAAGCCCGATCCCGGTGTTCCCGCTGGTGGGTTCGAGGATGATCGTATCCGGCCGGATGAGGCCGGCTTCTTCTGCCGCATCGATC